>CAYQNN010000007.1:0-13717 GCA_964418955.1 uncultured Candidatus Saccharibacteria bacterium
CTATTTTTCCCATTGACTGGCCAAATGCTCCGCTATTCCCATAAACAGCTCCTCCGACCGTCCCCGGGATTCCTGTTGCCCATTCAAGCCCTGTCAAACTTTTTTCCACCGAAACATTTATCAATTTTTCTAATTTTGTTCCCGCTCCAGTAATTATTCCATTTTTTCGAACCCCGCTGGAAACGGAAGAAAATTGGAAATTAATTATCAATCCCCTATATCCCTTATCGGGAAACAAAACATTGCTTCCTCCTCCTAAAACAAAAAAAGGCAGATTAAGTTGTTTCGCTGCCTTAATTGCTTTTATCAAATCTTCCTCGCTATTGGAAACTAAAAAATATCTAGCCGGTCCGCCAATCTTGAAAGTTGTTTTTTTTGCCAAAATAATATTTTCTTGAATGGTTGGTAAAAGTTTTTTTATTTTCATTTTCTACTATTCATTAATTTTAACGCAACTAATCCCATTTTAAAAGTCCCCGCGAAAGCGAGGAATTTATAAAAGCCGGGAGAGTTAACTCCTATACTAAGTCTTTAGTGAGTGCCATCCTCCGGGCTTATTACATTATATCTTTATTTTAAAAATCAAGCAAGTCCGTCACTACCAATTTCATTGGTGTGAAGACAAGCGAAAAGCCTTGCAAAACAAGGCTTTTCGCCAACTTAGAATGAAGTCCCGCCGAAACGGAATTTACACTCACTATCTAATACTACCAAATTAAAACCATCTTGTCAAGGTCGCCTCGGTATATTCTACTCCGAGCTTAAAATAATTCTAAATCACGGAAAGTTTTTTCATAGATATCCAGAACTTTTTTCGCCCGGTCTAAAGTCAATTGATAGTCAGGGTCATAAACAATATTATTGCGAATTTTATGAACTTGATAAACTTCATCTATACTTGGCAAAATAGTTGGTCCTAACTGCTCTAATTTTTCCTTCATCGTTTCGCCTTTATATCCCATTTTCCCAAAAATATCATCCAATAAATTATCTGCTTCAATTATTGCTAACTTACACTCCGACTCCTTGCCGCTTTCCAGTCTTTTAATAATTTTACTCCACTCCTTGAATGTTTTTTTAGCGCCAAACGGCCTATAAGTGCTAAATTCTATTATGCTTTCCAATACTCGCCGCTTCAGCCAGCTTGCCTTTAATAAAAGAATAAGAATTCCTGATAGAAAAATTATAAAAATTATTTTAAAAACTATTTCAAAATAAATAAAAATATTATTTGCTTCGGGGCGTGTAATGAAAGAAAATATCTGATTCATTTCTTTCTAAGTTATTAGCCCTGTCGGGCAACTTCTAAAATTGTATTTTCCTCAAACGGTCTTCCGATAATCTGCAAACCAACAGGCAATCCGCCTTGCTGCAAGGCAGGCCCGCCTTGACTTGAAGCAGGTTTATCTGTAAAACCAACTGGTAAAGAAATTGCCGGCAAGCCAACTAAATTTGCCGACACCGTAAAAATATCAGAAAGATACATTGAGAGAGGATCGTTAATTTTTTCTCCTATTTTAAAGGCCGGGGTTGGAGAAGTAGGAGTAAAAATTATATCAACTTTTTGGAACGCTTTGTCAAAATCTTCTTTAATCAAAGTTCTAATTTTTTCTGCTTTTAAATAATAGGCATCGTAATAACCGGCAGAAAGAGCATAGGTACCAAGCATAATTCTCCTTTTCACCTCGCTGCCAAAACCATCCCCCCTACTTTCTAAATAAATATCTAATAAACTTTTAACTTTTCTATCCTTCTGCTGGTCAGCCGTGGACTGAGAATATCCATATTTTATTCCATCGTATCTGGCTAAATTAGCCGATGCCTCAGAGGTAGCAATAAGATAATAAGCAGGCAAGGCGTATTCTGTGTGGGGCAAACTGATTTCTTCTATCTCTATTCCTAATTCTTCAAATTTTTTAATTGCCTTTTTAATTACATCCTCAACGCCGGGATCTATCCCTTTCACAAAATATTCTTTAGGAACTCCTGCCCGTATCCCGCTTTTAGCGAGATTAATATTTATTTTATTTTCCCAAAGCTCGGGCAATTCTAAACTTGTTGAATCCAACTCGTCTTTTCCAGAAATAGCCTTAAAAACAAGTTTGGCGTCATCAACTGTTTTTGTTATTGGGCCTATTTGGTCAAAAGAAGAAGCAAAAGCAACCAGACCATAACGAGAGACCGCGCCGTAGGTCGGTTTTAAACCAACTACTCCGCAAAAAGAAGCCGGCTGCCTTATTGAACCGCCCGTATCAGACCCTAAAGCATAGGCGCACATATTATTAGCTACCGCTGCGGCCGATCCGCCCGAGCTTCCGCCAGCCACTCTTGTTAAGTCATAGGGATTTTTCGTCGGAAAAAAAGCCGAGTTCTCGGTTGAAGCTCCCATGGCAAATTCATCTAAATTTGTTTTCCCCAAAATTATTGCTCCGAGCCCTTTAAGTTTATTGACACAGGTAGCGCTATAAGGGGCTATATAGTTTTCCAAAATTTTAGAAGCGCAGGTAGTCCTTATCCCCTCAGTTAAAATATTATCCTTTATGGCAAGAGGTATCCCGCTTAAAGGCGAAATTTTACGGCCTGCCGTAATTGAGTCGTCAATTTTTTTCGCCTCCAAAAGGGCTTTCTCTCCTCTGATTGTTAAGAAAGCTGAAATTTTTTTATTGGTTTCTTCAATTCTTTTCAGGAAAGATTTAGTTAGCTCAAGAACTGAAAATTCTTTTTTTTCTAAGCCCTCGTGGGCTTTGGTTATAGTAAGTTCGTGAAGTTGCACTAATTAGAGAACAATGGATAATAAAATTTATTATTCATTGTTCATTGAAGGATTGATTTAACTTTAAGATAACCTTTTTCTTTTTTGGGAAAAGCGGCGCTTAATTTATTTATTTCTTCCATTGATTGGGATTTTACCTTGTCTTCTCTCGCTTCCCCAGACCCTTTTTTTAAAAAATATTTAGCCGGATGAAAAGTCGGTTCAACGGTAGAGGTATCTACTTTTTTTAAAGAATTAAAATAATCTAAAATAGAAGAAATATCCTTTTGAAATTTTTCTTCTTCTTTTCGGGTAGCGCCTAATCTAGTAAGTTCTGCTATATGTTGAACTTCTTCCTTTTTAATCATAAAAAATCAATGCTAATATACTAATAAATTATTCGTACAATTAGCATGTATCAGCCCGTCTTGACTTGCCAAGACGCAAACCGAGACGGGGCGGGTATATTGGCATCGCAGTTATCTTGGCGGTTCTAATTCCTCTGTTTCTGTTAAGATCTCATGCAATTCATCAAGATTTTCTAAAACCATTCCCGCTCCTCTTACCATTGCTGTCAAGGGATCCTCAATAATTTTAGTAGGGATTTTCACTTCCTCTTGCACCAAAATATCCAAACCTTTGAGCAGACTTCCTCCCCCAGTCAAATAGATTCCTTTTGCCATAATATCGGCCAAAAGTTCGGGGGGAGTTTCTTCAACCGTTGTTTTTATAGCTATAATAATTTGTTTCACTGATTTTGACAAAGCTCTTCGGATATCTTCGTCCGAAACTAATATTTCCTCGGGCAGTCCGGTAACAAGATTTCTTCCCCTAAGAGGAAGCTCTCTTCTTTCTTTTAAAGGATAAGCCGAACCAATGCCAATTTTGACCTCTTCTGCCGCCCTCTCTCCAATCAATAACTTATATTCTTCCTGAGCAAACTGGATTATATCTTTATTAAGCTTGTCTCCCGCGATACGAAGGCTTTTGGCAATAACTACCCCTCCGAGAGAAATAACAGCTACCTCGGTCGTTCCGCCTCCAATGTCAACAACAAAATTACCATTTGCTTCCTGAACTGCCAGCCGGGTGCCAATAGCAGCTGCCATTGGTTCTTCTATCAGAAATACATCTCTTGCTCCGGCGTTCCTTGTCGCGTCGCAAACCGCTCTCTTTTCTACTTCGGTCACGTCGTAAGGAACTCCAACAATAACCCGCGGACGGGGACTTAAAATAAATTTCTTTTTATGGACTTTTTCAATAAAATATTTTAACATTTGTTCGGTAACTTCAAAATCAGAAACCACACCATCAACCAATGGCCGAGTGGCTACAATATAAGCAGGGGTTCGGCCAACCATTTCTTTCGCTGCCCGGCCAATTGCTAAAACCTGGCCGGTTTTTTTATTTACCGCCACTACCGATGGTTCGTTAATAACTATCCCCCTATCCTGAACATAAACTAAAGAATTCGCTGTTCCTAAATCAATCGCTATATTATTTGAAAAACGAGAAAAAAATTTTGGCAACATTAAAATATAAGAAACAATAACCAAGATACAATAACCAAACAATAATCAATCATTAAACATCAACAACCGAACTTTTAAATTTTAGCGATTGGTTGTTGAAATTTGCTTGTATTTTGTTTCTTGGTTATTGGTTATTTTAAAAATTGTGATAAGTTTGCTATTTTCATTAATCTAATTTTGTTTTTTGCTCTTTCTTTAATTTCTACGCTATTCTTCTCTAATGTTTTTTTGCTTATTACAATTCTTAAGGGTACTCCTATCAAATCTGCTTCGGCGAATTTCTCCCCGGGAGTTTTATCGCTTCTGTCATCATAAAGCGCGTCTAATCCTGCTGTTTTTAGATTTTTATATAATTTATCGGAAGCATTTACAATCTCTTTGTCGTTTCCGACCCGGATAAGATGGACCCGAAAGGGGGCTACTTCTTTCGGCCAAATAATTCCTTTTTCGTCATGGTTAATTTCAATAATTGTTGCCATTAATCTTCCTAAACCAATACCGTAACAACCCATTATCACCGGCCCTTTAATCCCCTTTTTATTGAGAAAATAAAGCGACAACGCTTTGGAATATTTTGTTCCCAATCTAAAGGTATGCCCTACTTCAATAGATTTTTTCTGGACTAACTTTCCGCCGCATTTAGGACATTTTTGTTCGCCTCCCGGTCCAATTACTTCTAAATTCGCCGCCCAACTGCATTTTGGGCAAAAAACTATTTTATCTTCTCCTATCTCCGATAATACTTGAAACTCATATGTTTTTTCTTTGGTAAAAATTCCTCCCGATGCTTCGCTTTTAACCGCGTTTAAACCACAACGTTTATAAATTTTATCATAAGATAAAAGAACTTTCGCAAAAAATTTTTCAAAGTCTTTTTTATCAGAATGAAAACTATAAAGATCTTTCATCATAAATTCTCTCGTCCGGAGAAGCCCGCCGGTGAAACGCATCTCGTTTCTAAATTTTTCCTGAATTTGATACAGCGCCCAAGGCAAATCTTTATAAGACCCCAAATAAGACTTTACTAAATCTGTGATAACCTCTTCATGGGTTGACCCCAAAGCAAACTCCTTTTTGTGCCTATCTTTAAGTCTAAAAAGAGGAGGATCCATTTTGTCCCAACGTCCTGATTTTAACCAAAGCTCTTTTGGCTGTAGGGCCGGCAAGAATAGTTCCTGGCAACCCATAGAATTCATTTCCTGGCGGATAATATTTTCTATTTTTTTATGAACCCTATAACCCAAGGGCAAAAAACTATAAACCCCGGATGACAGCTGAGAGATAAATCCTCCTCTCAATAATAATTTATGAGAAATAACCTCCGCTGTTTTCGGAGCTTTCTTTAATGTTTTATAGAAAAGCTTTGATTGAAGCATAATATATTAAAATAGTATTTCTTTAAACTGCAATATATCTTTATAGGTGACTGCGACTAAAAGGAAAATTAAAATCGTAAATCCAGCTAAATTTATTTTTCTTTCTATGTTCAAGGGCACCCTTTTTTTCGTTATTCCTTCAAAAATTATAAAAATCAACCGTCCCCCATCCAAGGCGGGAAAAGGAAGTATATTCATAATAGCCAAGGCTAAAGAAATCAAAGCAACTAAATTTAAAACAGCTATTATTCCAGCGCTAAGGGTTAATTTGGTTATGGCTAAAATACCAACCGGTCCCACAACGCTTGAGGTTAGGGGTTCAACGCTTTTATATTCAAAAGAAGTCTTGATTAAATGGCCGAGAGCCACTATTGAATAATGGGCAAGATTAAAGGAATGTAAAAACCCAACCGTTGTTTTTTCTAAAACAGTTCCATATTTAATTTCCGCCATATCTCCGATGCCAATTCCAAGCGGACCCTCTGCCGCCGGAGGATTAATTCTTGGAACAATGCCCAATTCTCTGATTTCTTCGCTATCTAAGTTCTTTATTTTTAAAGATATTTCCTTCCCTTTATTATTATTTACAAAACCGACAAATTGTTCGGTGTTTTTAAATTTAATTCCGTTTCCTTCTAAAACAATATCTTTTAGATTCAAGCCGACTTCTTCAGCCGGAGAATCTTTAGCAACAGACGAAATTAAGGGAAAATTTTGCTGTTCCCCGAAAGGAAAATGATAATCAAAAATTAAATATTGCTGATTGGCAAATCCACTAAAAGGCAAAAGGAAATAAAAAATAATAACAGCTACTAAAAGATTCATTATCACCCCGGCTGAAGCTGTCAATGCTCTGCTAGTTGTTGATTTGGCGTTAAAACTCCGAGAATCTCTAAGATATTTTTCATCTTCCTCGTCCTCGCCGTAAAGCCGCACAAAACCGCCGAAAGGAATAGCGTTGATGGAATAAACCGTTTCTCCTTTTTTTATCCCCCAAATCTTAGGCGGATAGCCAATGCCGAATTCCTCAACCTTAACGCCTGATTTTTTAGCAACAATAAAATGGCCGAACTCATGCGAGAGGACTAAAAAACCAAGAATTAGAATAGAAACTATAATGGCTAAAAACATTTTTAATAAAATTATTCTTTAATTTCTTTTTCTTTCCTCTCCCCTACCTCTTTGACTTTTTCATTGTATTCGTCTATTAAGTCCTGAAGTTCGTCTTTAGCCCGAAATTTATCATCTTCCCGAATCTCTCCTTTTTTAAATTCTCCCTGAATCTCATTCCAGGATTCCTCCCGCCAACGCCTTATTGTTTTTCTTGCTTCCTCTTGTTTCTCCGATAAAAGGCGAAGTAAACTTTTACGGTATTCATCGTCCAATGGAGGTAAAGAAATACGAATTATGTCTTTATCAACAATCGGAGATGTCCCAAGAGTTGAACGAGAAAGAGCTTTCTCTATGGATTCTATATAAGATTTATCCCAGGGCTGGATGACAATTTCTTTCGGTCCGGGAGAAGATATCGCCGCCAATTGTTTTAAGGGAAATTTCTCTCCGAAACATTCAACAATTATATCCTCAACCAAAGAAGGATTGGCCCTGCCGGTCCTTATTCCCGCTATTTCTTTTTCTAAAAAATTAATAACTTTTTCTAACTCTGGTTTGATTTTTTTAATAATTTCTTTGTATTCCATATGTTCTAATCATAGCAAAATATTAATTTCCTGTCGAGGAAAAAACAAAAAAGTCCCTGTAAAACAGGGGCTAAAATTTTTTGGCAGGAATTTGAAAACAGATTATTTATTTAACAAAAATAAAACTCATCTCTCCGCTGATAACAGTCCTTGTGTTTACGAAAGTAAAAAGAATAAAATCCTGGAGACGTTTAATTTCTCTAAAATTTTTAAGCACGAGCCGCATTTTGAACTCTTCGTTTTTCCCGGTCCGAGAATGAAATGTCATTGACAAATTTCGATAGTAAAGCCCGTGATTGGTAGCCACTTTAACAAAAACTCCTAACGGAAGTTCCAGTGAAATTAACTTTTGCCCAAAAATATATTCACTCAGAAGAAAACTGGCTTGAGATAAGCAACGAACATAGTTCTCTGTCGTAACGTAAGGAACAGGTTTAATTGAATACTAACCTTTGGTCGGTATAAAACAGCCAACTACTATAGCCAAATTATCGTCTTCAAATTTAGCATCTCTAATAAAAATCTCTGATGGCGGATAAATTAAATCTAGTATGCTTTTTTCCATTTTGATTTCCTCTCATTTAAAGGCTACTCTATCCTTATTCTATTTTAAAACTACTACCTTGTTAAAACTTTTATATTTTATCACATTACCCAAAATTTGTAAAGTCCCATCTTTTCACGATCGTGAAATAATGAGCCTATGATAAATTAAAATATTTTCGGAGATCTTCGTCGTTCTCTACTTTCTCTACCGTTAAAAATCTAATATCACCGGCAAAATCTGCCTTCCAAAGTTCTAATAAAACTTTCAACTCTTTCTTCATCTCGTACGGAAAAATCCAAACGCTTTTCTGTAATTCTTTAAATCCTATCAAATGAAGCTCCCTTCTTAAAAAATCCCGATCTCTCCTAGATGCCTCGGGGACATCAAAAATAATCGCCCGCCATTTTCCATCCCATTTTAATCCCTTCTTTGTCTTCTGCTGAAGAATATCCTTAATAATTGCTACCCTACCTTTTCTAGTTAAATATAATGTCTTTTTATCCTTAATTTTCTTTTCTTTTAAATAACCGTATTTCTTTAAATTTCTTATTCCTTTAGAAATTAAAGGGGGATCTAAAGTATAATTATGATAAAGTGACATTCCCCGGAAAAGCGAAGAAGGCTCAAATATAACTTCATATCCTAACTCTAAAAGTTCTTCTGCTTTTTTTCCTATTAAGAATAGAATTTTTTTAGGGACTGAATCTTTCTTCATATTTTTGTCCCATTATTTCACGATCGTGAAATAATGGGACAAACTTTATAATTCAATTAACAAATTTTCAAATGCCATTTTTAAATTAATATTGGTAGAAGAAATTAAAAATATCGCAGTTTGAATATTTTCAATAATCCTTTTTATTTCAGATAAAGAATAATGGCTAAAATCTCTCATCTTTTTTTGGCCGCCAAGACGAGAAAGAAGCATTAATCTAAAATAAGTTAGCCAGGTATTTAAAATTTCTTTTAAACTGTTCTGAGATAAATCAGGAAAACTTTTAGCATATTGAAAACGAAACGCTAAGTCGGATTGGCTAATTTTCATAAGATCTGAAATTATTTTTTTTTCTTCGTCTAATTTCCCGGGATTTAAATAAAAGTTCAAAGCTTTTCCCGGTTTTCCCGAAGATAAGGAAGAAAAATAATTCGCTTTTTTCTCTGGAGCTCCTTGCCGGAGGAAATAATCTTTAATTCTTTCTCTTTTGACTGGGAAAAACTTAATTTTTTGAACCCGAGAAATAATAGTTGGAAGTAATATTTCTGGGTATTCAGTTACCAAAATTAAAACTGTCTTGCCTTTCGGTTCTTCTAAAAACTTTAAAAAACAGTTCTGAGCTTCTCTAGTCATTAGATGGGCGTTATCTAAAACTGCTATTTTGAAGGAAGATACATAGGGACGAAGTGATAATTTTCCGATTAATTCCCGCATCTGAGAAATCTTGATTTCTTTAGCCGAAACACTAGGTTCAACAAATATAAAATCAGGGAATATCCCTTTCTTAATATCCTGACAATTTCTACAAATATGGCAGGGTCTTTTCTTCTTTGATTGGCAATTCAGAAATTTAGCAAACTCAATGGCCAAAGTTCTTTTCCCTAATTGTTCTTGCCCGCAAAATAAAAGGGCATGAGGAAGTTTTCCTAACTCAGCCGATTTTTCAAGAAATTCCCATTGTTTTTGGTGGCCAATAATCATTTTAACATTTTAACATTTTAACATAATCTTTGAATGTTTGTATGTTTAGATGTTTGTATGTTTAGATGTTTAGATAACTTACTTCTTCGCCATTATGCTTTTTTTATAGGCATCGAGATTATCTAATACTATTCCCGTGCCTTTAGCTACACAAAGCAAAGAATCCTCGGCTACAAAACAAGGAACGCCGGTAGCTTGGGAAATTAGTTCATCAATATTTCCCAGCAAAGCGCCGCCGCCAGATATAACCATCCCTTTATCCATAATATCAGCTGATAACTCTGGCGGCGTTTCCCTTAAAACCGTTTTAACTACCTGAATAATTTCGCCGAGCCTGTCGGATATTGCTTCTGAAACTTCATTAGACGACACTTTAATATTCTGAGGAAGACCAGAAATCAAATCTCGACCTCGAATTTCCATTTTTTTATCTTCTTTATCGGGTAAGGCTGCGCCAATTTTAATTTTTATCTCTTCGGCGGTTTGCTCACCTATGGCTAAATTATGCTTCTTTTTTATATAATCTGAAATTGCAGAATCTAATTTATCGCCGGCCAGCCTCAATGATTGGGCAGTAACAATGCCCCCCAAAGAAATTACCGCTACCTCAGAAGTACCTCCGCCAATATCAATAATCATATGACCGGAACAAGAATTAATGGGAATTCCCGCCCCAATCGCAGCCAAAACAGGTTCTTTAGCAATATAAACTGCTTTTGCCCCCGCCGTCATACCGGCCTCAATCACCGCCCGTTTCTCGGTTGAAGTAATACCGGCCGGAACTCCAATTAACAATTCCGGTTTTAAAAATCTAAAATTGATTGCTTTCACTTTTTTAATAAAATAACGCAGCATTGCTTCCGTAACCCGATAATCGGCAATTACCCCGTCCCGAAGCGGTCTGTAAACCCTGATGCTATCGGGGGTTCTGCCGGTCATTTCTTTTGCTTCTTTACCAACGGCTAAAATCCTATTTTCAGAAAGAGAAACCGCCACTACTGACGGCTCGTCTAAAACCACTCCTTTTTTAGGAGTAAAAACAATCGAATTACAGGTTCCTAAATCAATTCCAATTTTTTTGATAAACACAATATTAGTTCAAAATGTAAAAATCAAAATGCAAAACGACAAATCAAAACTCAAAATTGTTTAAATCATTTTACATTTTACATTACATTTTGATATTTGTCCTCGCTTGCGAGGAACTTGTTCTTATTTGATTTTTGAACTTAAAAATCCAAAAAATTATCTATTCTTTCACCCTTATAATGTCCGCTCCTAATTTCTGTAAACGCTCTTCTATGCGCTCATATCCCCTATCAATCTGATAAATATTATTAATAGTTGTCTTCCCTTCAGCGACTAATCCGGCAATTATTAAGGCTGCTCCTGCCCGAAGGTCCGGGCTGGGAATTTCAATTCCTAATAAAGGAGTCTTGCCATAGATTACTGCCCGGTGAGGATCACAGAAAATAATATCAGCCCCCATCTTATTTAATTCTTCAAGATATCTTAAACGGCCTTCAAATAATGGGTCGTGCATTAATGTCGGACCTTCTGTCTGGGTGGCTAAAGCTCCAAGCTCGGGCTGTAAATCAGTATGAATACCGGGATAAGGCAAACTCTGAACTTTGTTTATTTTAAGTTTTCTTGAGGGAAAAATTTTGATTGTTTGCTCATCCAAAATTTTAAATTTAGCTCCAAAATCCCACAATCTTTTTAAAAAAAGGTCAAGAAACGACAACTGCGCTTTTTTAATAGTCACCTCGCCTTGGGTTGCTAAAGCGGCTATTATGAAAGTTCCTGTTTCTATCGGGTCTGAAATTATAGTATGTTGAAAACCTTTAAGCGACTCTGACCCAATAATCTCTAATGAACAATTCCCCGACTTTCTAATTATTACCCCCATTTTTCTAAGAACTTTTATTAATTCCTCTACCTGATAATCCTGGTCAGCTATTTTTATAACTATTTTTTTAGAAGATAAGGCGGAAAACAATAAAATATTTTCAGTTGCCGTCACGCTAAACTCTTGAAGAACGACCTCGTTCGGCTTGGTTTTACCTTTTTCCTTGAAAGTAGAAACTGTATGAAATTGTTGATTAAAATTTTTATCTTTCTCAAAATAATAAAAGTTATCTTTTGTCTGTCCAAGTTTTTCTTTAGAGAAACTAATGGGATTAGAAGTAATTTTAATCCCCAGTTGAGAAAAAGCGTCTAAATGAGTATCAACCGGCCTCGCTCCAATTATACATCCTCCGGGCGGCGGTATTTTTATTTTATTAAAACGAGCTAAAAGAGGACCGAGAAATAAAATAGAACCGCGAAAAAAACCAACGATATCAAAAGGAATCTTAGAAGGATTAATGCTTGAACAATTTACTTTAATTTTTCTTTTTCCTAACCAAGAAACTTTAGCCCCTAATCCTTCTAAAATTCTAAGCATCTTAAAAACATCTTCTATAAGAGGAAGATTATCAATAATACAGGGTTTCTTAGTCAAAAGAGTAGCCGCTAAAACAGGAAAAGCAGCGTTTTTTGCTCCTTTTATTTCAACCTCGCCATTTAGGGCGTTCCCCCCTTTGATAATAAATCTACCTTTGGGCATATTTAACAAGAGATCTATCATTATTCTAAATTAAAAAATCAAAAATAGCAAGTTTCCTAAAAATTTATTTTTTATCCTTGTTTTGCAGCCCCTAAAAGAGTAAAATTATAAGTAATGAACAATCAAATTAAAAAAATATTTTTCATAACCTTGCTGGTTTTGTTCTTAATAACCGCTTTTTTGATTGTTTCTTATTCTCTCGGCTGGAGATTTGATTGGAAAACAAAAAAAATTACTCAGCCCGGACTTTTTTATTTTAAAGTTTTGCCAAAGGGTTCTCAGATTTATCTTAACGGCAAGTTAAAAAAGAAAACTGACTTTTTTTTCGGTTCGGCCTTAATTGACAATCTTCTTCCCGAAAAATATAATGTAGAAATTAAAAAAGAAGGATTTTATAGCTGGGGAAAAACCTTAGAAATAAAAAAAAGACAAGCCACGGAAGCGAAGAATATTGTCCTAATTCCTGAAAATCCAAAATTTACCGATATATCAAAAAATACAGAAAATATTTTTTTTGCGCCTGATAATAAAAAAATAATTTTAGAAGAAAAAACAGTTAATAACGATCCTAACGGCTCAAATCAAATTAGCGGCAATAATTGGACCTTAAAGCTTTTTGAAATTGATAAAAATCTTAAAAGCCAATTAATTGAAGAAAAAGATATCTTATCGTCTATCCAAAAATTGGACTCTAAAAAAATAAAAAAAGTCCAGTTAATTGACTTAAAATTCTCGCCCGATTCAAAAACGGTTTTATTAAAATTAGGAGTTGAAGAAGGTCTAAAATATTATCTTTTAGAAATAAATAAAACCCTTCCTGCTCTAACTCCTCTTGATTTTTTAGGACCAGGCATAGAAAAAGTTTATTTTAATCCAAAAGACCCGGCAAAATTATTTATTTTATCTCTCCCTAATATAGAAATAAAAAACAACGAAGAACCAAAAACTCTAAGCGAGGTAGATTTAAGCGGGAAAGGAATTCTTACCCCTGTTTTAAAAGATATAATAACCTGTTCAATTTATAATGATAATATATACTGCCTTGACAACTCAGGGTTCATTTTTGAAACCGACTTTTCTTTTAAAAATAAAGAAAAATTAAACATTACTCCTCTTTCTTTGAACCCCGTTAGAGATTCTGAGGTCAAAAAAGAAACACAAGATGAACAAATCTCTAACGGGGTAAAAAAAGAAACAGCATACGAGATAACAGTTTCTGGCTCTCAAATTGTTTTGAAAGAAGGCGATATTTTATATTTGCTTTTGGAAAATAAATCTTTCCAAAAAATATCGGATTTTGTCAAAGGTTTTAAATTTTCTTCGGACTCGAAAAAATTGGCTTATTTCAATGAACACGAAATATGGATTTTATTCTTAGAAAAAAAATACGACCAGCCCCAGAAAGAAAGCGGAGAACAATTGTTTTTAACCCGCTTCTCGGAAGAAATTGACAAAATTTTCTGGTATACAAACCATTATTTAATATTTAATGCCGGGAACAAAATA
>CAYQNN010000008.1:0-12396 GCA_964418955.1 uncultured Candidatus Saccharibacteria bacterium
CAGCCATCCTGCGGGGATGGTTTATCCGCAGGACAGGAATAGCGTCCGGTTAGCGGCGTAGCTATTGACATTATATTTGCTATGTAGTAAGATGACTTTAATCAACGCAGAACTGTAAGAGAAACGAGGTCGGGTTTAGTTCTACAGTATTCTATGTTTGATTTTTTATTAAATTAATTCTTTTACAACAATGCAAGAAGGAACTATAGCTCGATTAACTGACCGAGGGTTTGGCTTCATTAAGCGTGAGGGTGAAGAGAAAGATGTTTTCTTTCATTCAAGCGAACTTAAGAATGTCCAGTTTAATGATCTTCGGGAAGGTGATAAAGTGACATTTGAAATGTCGGAAGGGCCAAAAGGACCTGCCGCCACAAATATCAACAAAGCATAACACCTATAAAAATACCCCCATACCGGGGGTATTTTTATTTATACGGACAAGGAAAATTGTCTGAAAAAAAATCGTCCCGCTTTTAAGCGGGACGATTTTTTGGACTATACAGCAAAATTGAAAAAATTATGATAGAATAATAAAATAAAGGCCGGGAGTTTTAAAAATTAAAAATAAAACATTATGAACGAGCAATATATACATAACCTTGGAGAAAGAAAGAAAGGTTTATTTACCTCTTTGTTTGTTATTTTATGCATACTTTTAGTTTTTCTTACTGTTTGGATAGGTGTCGGCATTCAGAATAAAATAAAAGAAGGCAAATATATTGGTCAGGATATTGAATCAAAAAATACTATTACTGTCTCCGACAAAGCAGAAATCTATGCTAAGCCGGATTTGGCTTTAGTTATCGCTTCAATAGTGGCCGAAGCAAAAACGGTTAACGAGGCAATGGCAAATAATACGAAAAAAATGAATGCCGTGATTGATTTTATAAAAAATCAGGGAGTGGACGCGAAGGATTTAAAAACTACCAATTTTAGTATTTATCCTCGTTATGAATGGCAGAGAGAGACAGTTTGCCTTATTCCTCCTTGCCCTTCGGGAAAAAGAGTGTTAGTAGGTTATGAAATTAATCAATCTCTACAGATAAAAATAAGAGATATGGCAAAAATTGGCGATATTATTCAAGGAGCGACAGAAGCGGGAGCGAATGAAATTGGCGGCTTGCAATTTACGATTGATAAAGAAGATGAACTTAGAAATCAAGCAAGAGATGAGGCGATTGAAAAAGCAAAAGCCAAGGCAAAGGAATTGGCTTCCAAGCTTGGGGTTAAGTTGGTGAGGATTAGTAATTTTATTGAAAGTGGCGCTTCGCCTATTCCTTATCTTTTTAATGAAAGCGCGCTTGGAAAAGGAGGCGGGGAAGAAGTCCCCCAGATAGAAACCGGAGAAAATAAAATAGAAGTTGCCGTAACTATTACCTATGAAATAAATTAAGGAAGATTCGGGTTTTAACTATTGATTCGCTATTTTAATTTAAATTATTTTTTAGCAGAATTACCAGCCGTTTTTCAGTTCAAACAATTAACTCTGGACTGTCTCATTGAATGAGGGAGGACAGAACAAAAATATGAATTTTGAAGAATATCAAAAACTTTCAAGGGAAACAGCTATTTATCCCGACAAAGATAACAATTTTGTTTATCCGACCTTAGGATTGGTTGGCAAGGCAGGAGAGGTGGCCGAAAGGATTAAAAAAGTTTTTAGGGATAATAACGGAATTCTTGACGAAGCAAGAAAAAAAGAATTAAAGAAAGAGCTTGGAGATATTTTATGGTATCTTGCCCAGCTTTCTACGGAATTAGGATTATCTTTTGACGATGTTGCCTGTTTAAATATTGAGAAATTAGCTTCAAGAAAAGAAAGAGGCGTGATTTCGGGAGACGAATAGAAAACAAGGATTAATTTCAGCGGATTAAAAAACTGTCCCGCTTCCAGCTGGACAATTTTATTTTTTGTTTTCTTCTTTTTTCTTCTTTTTTCTCTTCTTCTTAAAAATAAAGGAAGGACACTGTCTAATTTTTCCGTTTCCTTGCCGGTTAAAAATGTGAAAATTCAAGTTTAAACTTTTTTTGCTTTTGTATATTGCTGAAGCAAAATCAAAATCACATTCCCAGAGATTGTGTTTTCTGCCGTCTGCGCAGCGAATTGCGCGGCAAAAGTTTTCTTTTGCCAATTCGTTTGAAATAATTTGATTGGTGTCAGTGTCTAACGGTTCTATATACCAGATATATACTATTTTCTTTCTGTCATTTTTTCTCCTTTTCGTTTTTTATTTAAAAGAACAAAATTAACATAGCTATATATTTATCTTATAATAATTATATTTAATTATGTCAAGTAATTTGATTCTGGTTTGAATCTCCACGCCCTTTTATTCGGGACAAGCGGATGGGTTTATGATATGATAAAAACAGAAAAATTAAAACTAACTTAAAAAATAAAAAGTATGTCCGAATATTATAATCCTAAACGAACACAAAATTTATTTAATCCCGATTCAAGGGAGCCATTTAAGATAAGTCGTTCAAAAATAGATTTATTTTTAGAATGTCCTCGTTGTTTTTATTTAGATAGAAGATTGGGCGTATCCCGTCCGCCGGGATATCCTTTTACTTTGAATAACGCAGTTGATAAATTGCTAAAAAAAGAATTTGACATTCACCGCGTTGAAAAATCCCGCCATCCGTTTATGGAAGAATATAATATTGATGCCATTCCTTTCCAGCATGAAAAAATAGAAGAGTGGAGAAATAATTTTAAGGGAATACAATATCTCCACCAAGCTACTAATCTTCTTATTACCGGGGCTATTGACGATGTTTGGGTTAATCCAGAAGGAGAACTTATTATTGTGGATTATAAAGCAACTTCAAAAAACGGAGAAGTTTCTTTGGATGCCGATTGGCAAATAAGTTATAAACGGCAAATGGAAATTTATCAATGGCTTTTCAGGAAAAATGGTTTTAAGGTTTCTGAAACGGGTTATTTTGTTTATTGCAATGGGATTACAGATAAAAGGGCCTTTGATAAAAAAATAGAATTTGATGTTAAATTAATACCTTACAAGGGCGATGATAGTTGGATAGAAAAAACTATTTCAGATATTTGCCAGTGTTTGATAAGCGAGAATATACCTGAAGGCGCGAAGGACTGTGATTACTGCCGCTATATTGAAGCAGTGAAAGAAGCGGGGGAGAAAGGGAAGAGCTAAAATTGAAAAATTATAGTATAATTTATTTTTAGATAAAACAAATAAAATAAAACCCCGTGGCTGCTCGGCAGCCACGGGGTTTTTCCTTTTAGCGGTTGAATTTTTGGTTCCTTCTTTTTGTCCAACAATCTCTGCAGTAAATTGGTCTGTCTGGAGATGGTTCAAAGGGGAGTTCAGTTATTTCTTTTCCACAATCAGAACATTTCCAATTTCCTTTAACCGTCTGGCGGGGAGCAAAATCTCTCCTCGGACGGTCATCAAATTTTTTGAAAGCCATAAGTTTAAATTACGTTGATTAAAAAAGCGACCTTTTGTTACCCTATCGGGCTTGCCTAAGTCGCTCTACTTGTTTGGGCCTTCGCTAATTTTTTAAACTATTAAAGACTTGCCTAAGATACCTCGACTTATAAGCTTAAATTTATTGTAGGCCTTATTTTTCAGATGTCAAATCCTTTTTACTGTAAATTTGTTATTTTTCGGCAATGGGGTAAAATAAATAAAATAATCCTTGAAAAAATGGATAATGAAATATTGCGCAAGCTGATATTTTTTCCCAAAAGAAGAATAGTAATCTTTAGAAAAATACCCGTTAACCAACAGGGGTTTATTCTTTTGGCTTTATCGGGGCGCATTCAAAAGAAAATTATTGGGAAATTAAAAAATCAGGAAATAATTAATTTACTTCATTACTTAGACCCGAGCGAAGCAGTTAATTTATTGCGGAATGTTGGCGAGCGTCAGAGAAAGAAAATTATTGAGGAGTTAAGTTCCGATATAAAAGAAAAAGTAGAATTTCTCTTAAAATTTAGCCCTAAAACTGCTGCCGGGCTAATGAATTTAAATTATATTGAGACTGATAAAAACACTTCTTTTAAAAAAGTTTCTGAGATTGTCCGGAAGTATGAAAAAAGAACAAGAAAATTTCCCGAAATTCTAATAGTTGAAAACGGTTTTTTGGTGGGAGAATTGGAAGGATATTCTTTATTCTCGCGTAAAAAGGGAGAAAAGATAGATAAATATATCAGGAAAATACCTTCAATTAAATATAACAAAAGCGAAAGAGAAATCGTTAATTTGTTTAAGAAAAATCCTAAAAACCAAATTATTGTTCTGGACGAAGATGAAAGTATTTTGGGCATTATTTATTCAGCCGATATTCTTAGTCTTATTAGCAACCAATCGGCCAGGGACCTTTCCAGTTTTGCCGGTATAAAAGAAGAAGAAAACGTTTATGACTCGGCTTTAACAAAAGTAAAAAATAGGTATAAATGGCTAATTGTTAATCTTGCCACCGCTTTTTTAGCAGCTTCGGTTGTTGGTCTTTTCCAAAACACAATTTCAAAATGGGTGTTGCTGGCTGTCTATATGCCTATAGTAGCCGGCATGGGAGGAAACGCCGGTACTCAAACATTAGCGGTTGTTGTTCGAGGATTGGCATTAAGAGAAATTGAATTGAAGACAGCCAAAAGGGTTATTATTAACGAAATGGCAGCTGGAGCAATTAATGGAATTATAAACGGAATTATAGTTGCTGTCGTTGCTATATTTTTTAATAAGACTCCTTTGCTCGGTTTAGTCGTTGGAATCGCTATGGTTGTTAACTTAATAATTGCCGGCCTTTTTGGAACAATTATCCCTTTGATGATGAAAAAATTGGGCAAAGACCCGGCTTCTTCGGCAACGGTTTTTATTACTGCTGCTACCGATGTCTGCGGCTTTTTCGTCTTTTTGGGTTTAGCCACCCTTGTTTTCTAAATAAATCTGTTGAAGTCAGACTTCAACGGTTTCGAATTTTTGCTTTCTGCTTTTGGCTTAGTAACAATTATTTTAGCTTCTTGGATGTTTAGCAAAACAGAAATTTAGAGATTTACAAAATATGTCTTTGAAAATAGGAATTGTCGGTTTGCCAAATGTTGGCAAATCAACTTTATTTCAATCCATAACTAAAAAGGAAGTTGAACGCTCAAATTATCCTTTTTGTACCGTTGATCCTAATATAGGTGTTGTTGCTGTCCCTGACAAAAGAGTAAATAAGTTGGCCGAATTGACTAATTCTGCTAAAAAAATTTATACGACCGTAGAATTCATTGATATAGCAGGATTAGTTAAAGGCGCTAATCAAGGAGAAGGACTGGGGAATAAATTTTTAGCCAATATTAGGGAAGTTGACGCAATAATTTATGTTTTGCGCTGTTTTCAAAATGAAAAGATTGTTAATACCCAATCCGAAATAGATATTTTAAAAGATAAGGAAATTTTGGACACAGAAATGGCCTTAAAGGACTTGGCGACCCTTGAAAAAAGAATCAAGGATTTAGAGGGGGAAACTAAAACCGGAAAAAAAGAAGCGGTTTTAGAACTAAAGGTTTTGACAAAAGCCCGGGACTTATTAGAAAAAAACCAACTTTTGCTCCAATGGCCAGGGAGCGAGGAGGAAAAGGAGATATTAAATAATTATCAATTTTTAACCCTTAAGCCAAGATTATATTTATTAAACGGTTCTGAAAAAGAGATTCCTTCTGCTGTCTTGGAGATTTTCCAAAAAAATAATTGGCCCTTTGTGACTATTGATATACTGACCGAATTTGAAGTAATAGATATCAAGCCGGAGGAAAGGGCCTCTTTTGGATTGGCAGCCGAATTGAAATTAGATTCTTTAATAAAAGAATCCTATAAAATTCTTAATTTAATAACTTTTTTTACTACCGGAGCAGATGAAACTCGCGCTTGGACTCTTAAAGATGGAGGGAAAGCCCCTCAGGCAGGAGGAGTGATTCATAGTGATTTTGAAAAATATTTTATTAAGGCAGAAGTTATTAATTGGCAGAGATTGATTTTAGCCGGCGGGTTTGCTAAGGCCAGAGAAGAGGGTTTAATCCGCACAGAAGGAAAAAATTATTTGATGAAAGACGGCGATGTAATTGAAATCAAAAGTAGCGTTTAGGGCGTGGGATTCTGGTTCGAATCCCACGCCCTTTAGTTTATGAGACCTTTTGAAGGAATTTTAATTTTTTTTCTAATTTTAATGATATCAATAATAATTGGTCTTTTTTTTGTTTTTTCTTACAGTTTCAATTCAGAAATTGTTCCCAAGGCGGGAGTTTCCTTACCATCCCCTAAAGAGAGCGCTTCTGCTCATTCTGCTAATAATTATTTTAAAGAAGGCAAAGATGCTGATAGCAAAGCAAAAAAATTATCCGAGCCGCCGGATATAATTAAAGCTGTTTATTTAACAAGCTGGTCGGCTGGCAACAGTAATTATGTTAATTATTTAATTGATATTGCTAAAACTACAGAAATTAACGCGGTGGTAATAGATATTAAGGATTTTTCCGGTTATATCGCTTATGACACAGCTGTGCCAGAAGTAGATAAATATGGTTCCAAGGGTATCCGAATTGGCGACATTGACTCCCTTATTAAAAAACTTCATCAAGAAAAAATTTATATAATTGCCAGAATTACTGTTTTTCAAGATCCGATTATGGCTGAAAGAAGACCGGATTTGGCAATTCATAGCCAAGCGAAATTAATTTCAATGGATTCCTCTTTTTTATGGCTTGACAATAAAGGTTTAGCTTGGATTGACCCCGGGGCAAGAGAATATTGGGATTATATTATTTCTATCTCAAAAGATGTGGCAGAACATGGATTTGATGAATTAAATTATGATTATGTCCGTTTTCCTTCGGACGGCGATTTAGGAGATATGAGTTTTTCTTTTTGGGACGGGAAAGTCCCGAAACACGAAGTTATTAAAATTTTTTTTGAAGAACTTCGGAAAAAACTTCCTAATACAAAACTATCAATTGATATTTTTGGTTTATCTACGGTTAGTTCTAATGATTTAGGCATAGGTCAAGTTATTGAAGACACTTTTGAATATTTTGATTATGTTTGTCCGATGGTCTATCCCTCTCATTACAGCGATTGGTTCTTAGGATACCGGAATCCGGCAGAGTATCCTTATGAAGTGGTTAGAAATTCAGTGGCAGGAGCTTTAAAAAAATTAGATTTTTATAAACAGTTGCCAGAAAACAAAAAGAAAAAAATAAAAATTGTTTTACGGCCCTGGCTTCAGGACTTTAACTTAGGAGCTGTTTATAGTTCAGAAATGGTAAGGTCTGAGATTGAAGCGGTAAAAGATGCCGCCGGAGATGATTTCAGGGGATTTATGTTTTGGAATTCTAAAAATATCTATACAAAAGAAGCTTTTTAATTAGCTCGTTTAAAAATTTTGACTGGCAGTAAAGAATAAAATTTTTTCAAATAAGCCCTTGCTCTTGACAAATTCTTAGAAATCATTAAGAATATAGCATTATGAAAGAGAGGGTAAAAAAGCTTAATTTTTTAAAACCAGCTATTATTATAGGAATTGGCCTGTTTTGTTTTTCTGGATTATTTTCGATTAGTAATATTTATGCTTCGGGCAATAATCCTGCCTCTGGAACTATTTCGGCTAATAGGACAACGGTAGGGCCAGGAGAGTCTGTTATAATTACCGTGAATGGCGAAGATGCGGACGGACTTGTTTCCCTTGAGCTTTTTTATAAAGGAAGATGGCATATTCAACGCGTTTCAGGAATTTCTAATAGCGTAACCTGGGCAATAACTGAAAATGGTCCCGGCGTCTACAGATACTGCGGTAAGGTCGAGAGCCGTAGCGCTAATTTTCTTCCCGATGGGTATAGGATTAGTTATTCAAACCTTGAATATACCAATACCGTTCCTAATTGTATTGATGTAGAAGTTTCTATTTCTTTTTATCCATCACCTTCTTGCGCGGATGAATGTTCTTACAACGGCCAGACACGCTGTAACGGCGGCTACAAGCAAACATGCGGAGATTATGATTCCGATTCTTGTTTGGAATGGTCATCTTTGCGGTCTTGTTCGGGAAACACTTCTTGCGGTTATGGCCGGTGCGATAGCGGTGAAAGGCCAAATTGGTATTGTTCGGGAGGAAGTTGCCTTTATAACTGTCAATACAGCTCAAGCTGTGTCTCAAGCCCTCGCCAATGTTCTGAGGGTCCGTGCTGTGACGGAGATAATTATCGTCCTTCTACCTGGATTTGCGACTTTGATATTCAGACCCAGTACGGCTGTCCTTGGGGGACAGTTGGTGGAGCGGATGTTGGCAAAAGAACACGAACCAGATTACAATATTGTTCTGGCAGCAGCGCCGAATGCACTGGAACATTAGGAAGTTGGCTTCCTTGGACGAGCTGGAAAATTGCCGATAATTGTGGAACTAATGAAGTTTGCAGCGCTGGCAGTCCTTATTGTTATAGCAGTCCTTCAACAGAAGAACCGGCTTCAAATGCTTACCCTGTTCAAACTGAAGAAAATAATAACCTTATTATTTCGGTTTTAGAAAAGCGAGAAGGAAGTTCTTCAAAGTGGGAAAAAGAAATAATGGTTGCTCCGGGAGAGAGCATAGATTTTCTTGTGATCGTAGCGAATAAAGGGGAGGAAGGACTAAAAGATGTAATTCTAAAAACAGATTTCCCCCAGGAAGTAATTTACAAAGATAATTTTAAGATAAATGGGGATTCTCTTGAGGGAGATATAAAAAACGGTCTTAGTATAGGCTCTTTTTCTCCGGGAATAATAAAAACGATTGTTTTTCAGGGAGAGATATCTTCTGAAGTCGGAATTGAAGAAAAAGACATTAATGTCCAGGCAATCGCGGGAGATTTATCTGCTTCTGATTCAGTAAAGATTTCTTTTGGAGAATTTCAGAAACAAAAAGCGGCCATAGGGCTAACCCTAAAATCATTTTTAGGGAAATGGTATAATTGGATTTTGGCAATTTTAGGGGTAATTGTTTTGTTCTATTTTATAAAAGGAATTTTTAATTGGTTTAAAAAATAATTTTAAAGTATATTAGAAGAATGCAAAATGTTGATTAGGGTAAAAGTTTTCCCAAATTCAAAAAAAGAGGAAATAATAAAAGAAAGAGAAGATAGTTTTGAAATAAAAGTAAAAGAAAAGCCAGTGATGGGACGGGCGAATAGGGAAGCAATCAAAATTTTAGCTTCTTATTTTAATATCCCAGAATCAAAAATAAGATTAGTCAGGGGGGTTAAACGGCGAAATAAGATTTTTGAAATTTTTTAAGCAGGACAACGATTTTTTTAAAAAACAGGCGGAAGGTTAAAAATAATTCTTGGGATTGATAAATTATTCTATTTGCGATATTATAAATTAATTGTATTATAATAAGGATAAGAGAAAAGAGAGCCCCTGAAGAAAAAAATGGAAAGTACGAACACTTTTCATCTCCTTTCTTTTTAAACGCCGGGAACTTGTAGTTTCCTTCTTCATGCTCTCTTTTCCCCCATTGTTCTTTTATATATTTGAAAAGAGTTTTTAAGTGTTAAGATAAAATAAAAAAGCCCTATTTAATCTTCAGGGCTTTTTATTTTTTTTGATTTTTTTAATTTTTTTAGGGATTCTTTTATAATCTGGCGGACTCTTTCTCTGCTTAGTCCCGTTTCTTGGCTTATTTCTTCTAAGGTGTGAGCTATGCCGTCTTTAAGGCCAAATCTCATCTCGATAATTTCTTTCTCCCGTTCGGTTAAAAATTCCCTAAAAAATTTCTTCAAATCTTCTTTTAGAAAATTTCTGAAAGCTAATTTTTCGGGCGTAATCATTTCTTCGTTTTTCAGAAATTCACTTGAAGCGTTTTCCTTATTTCCCCCCAAAACTTCTTTTAAGGGAATAATTTTTGACGGACTTTCCAAGAATTTCTTTATCTGTCGGATTCTCTTAACATTCGTTCCCATTTCTGCTGCCATTTCTTCTGCCAAAGGTTCTCTGCCCAATTTCTTTAAAAGCATTCTTTCCGTCTTTGCATATTTTTTTAAAGCGTTGAGCATGCTGATAGGAATACGAATAGTTCTTCCTTGTTCAGTTAAGGCTCTGGTTATAGCCTGTCTTATCCACCAAGTAGCATAGGTAGAAAATTTATAGCCTTTCTGCTTATCGAATCTTTCCGCAGCCTTGAACAATCCTAAAATACCTTCCTGAATCAGGTCTTCAAAAGTAAAATTTGGAGATTTGCCAATATATCTTTTGGCAATAAAGACAACTAATCCTATATGTTGTCGGTAAATTTCTTCTTTTTCTGAAATTGAAAGTTCACGGAGTTTAGCGCTTTTTCTTTCTTGCGCTTTCTTTTTTTGAACCATTGCTTTTTTCATTTTTACTCCTTTCTTTCGCTCCCCAAAAAAGTATATCTTATTATAAAAGAACCAACATAACGATATTGTTATATAAACAAATGTATTGTGGCTTGTCAATAAGATTTAATTTTGTTTCACTATTTTTCTTGACAAATTTGAATATGAAAAGTATATTGTTAATAGTTCTTTAGAAATCTAACGGGAGAATCTATTTGAAGGATATAAGATGAAGCAGTGTCTGAAGAAAAGAGATAAAGTAATAATCTGTCATCGTTGCGGTCGTAAAACAATGAAATTATATAAAAAAATATGGAGAAAGAGACGCGGCAGAAACTACAAAAAACTCCTTGGTTTTTATAAATGCGCTAATTGCGGAAATAACTGCCGTAAAGTTTTTGAAAGAGATTTTTTTAAAAAATATTAAAGCGCGTTTTTTATAAAATAAAAGTAGTTGGTATGTGGTCCTTTCAGGATTATAAAACCCGAGATTATTTTCTCGGATTTTTAATTTATGCTAAAATAGAAATACAGAAAGTCGATGAAAATTTGGAAGAAAAAAAATAATAAATAATAAAATTATGGAACAATATCTAACAAATAATGTTTGGGTTCTTTTATTAATAACTCTTTGGGCGCTTCCTTGGAAAGGAGTGGCTCTTTGGAAGTCAGCTCGTAACAAACAAACGAAGTGGTTTATTTCTTTGCTAATACTTAATACTTTAGCTATTTTGCCCATTGTTTATATATTTTATTTCAGTAAAAAAGATAAACCCGATTTTCCTTCAGCCAAGAATAAAAATTAGTTATTGGAAATTTATGGAATACATGGATTTCAGAAAAATTTTAAAAATTATTGCCGAAGCTGCCAGAAAATCAGAAACGGTGGAAATTTATTATCCTAAAACCGAGAATACCTCTAAGGGCTGGAGAGAGGTTGAACCTTATTTCAAGTTTCAAGAATATATATTTATACAATAGCGAATCAAGGTTCTCGAGCGAAGCGAGCAGGTTCTTATAGTTTAGCTACAGATATTGGCGAGGAAGGAGAGCATTTGATTTACAATCAAGATAGATTAAGTCCAGGCCATATTTTTAACGGCTATACCGTAGGGAGCAAAGATAAACATTGCGATTCCTTTATTATCGGAAAAATTAAAGCAGCCAAGCCTGCTGGCAATAAATTTAATCCTCGGAATAACTGGAAAGTGGAATTTTAGTTAGGTGGATAAGAAAAAATATGAAAATTTTCACTAAAAAAGAAATTATACCGATTATTCTCATAATACTTGCTTTTGTTGTCGGGATGTATTTATATCCTCAATTACCGGAGAGAGTACCGAGCCACTG
This sequence comes from uncultured Candidatus Saccharibacteria bacterium, assembly GCA_964418955.1. Lineage (GTDB taxonomy): Bacteria > Patescibacteriota > Minisyncoccia > Minisyncoccales > GWA2-38-27 > CAYLWZ01. Next base: position 11,705 of record CAYQNN010000008.1, read on the forward strand.
GAATACAAATGGGGCAATTGATGCTTGGAGCGGCAAAAATTTTGCTGTTTTCTTTTTCCCGACCATAACTTTAGGGATTTATCTTTTAATGACTTTTATTCCTTTGATTGACCCTTTAAGGAAAAATTATTCTAAATTTTCCCTTCCTTATTTTTGGTTTAAAACGCTTTTTATAATATTTTTTATTTCAATATATTTTTATACGCTTTGGGCGGCTTTCGGCGCTGAATTAAATATTAATTATTTTATTTTTCCCGTTTTTTCGCTTTTCTTTATTTTTTTAGGCATATTTCTACCTAAAATAAAAAAGAATTACTTTGTCGGCATCAAAACCCCTTGGACCATCCACTCAGAAGAAACCTGGAATAAAACGCATCAATTTAGCGGAAAAGTTTTTATCGCTGCCGGAATTATTTCTTTAATTGGTCTTTTTTTGCCAAAATATTCCTTTTTAATTTTTATTATTTCGGCATTATCAGCCGCTTTAATTTCGGTAGTATCTTCTTATTTTATTTTTCGCAAGATAGGAGGGTTTAATAAATAGTCAATTATGGCCCCTTTATTTGTTATAAAATTTAACGGAGAGAAAGAATCTTTTTCGCTAAAAAAAGTATATCAATCGGCCAAGCGGGCAGGAGCGTCTAAAAAGCTTGCCGAAGAAATTAGCCAAAAGATTAAAAGAAAAGTTTATC
>CAYQNN010000009.1:0-11883 GCA_964418955.1 uncultured Candidatus Saccharibacteria bacterium
ATGTTATTATTTTACAGACCTAAGGTGTATCATATGTATCTGAACCTATACACCCCACAGGAGAAATTTAAGAGAGTATTTTGCGAAATATTCCCCTTCTCTATTAGCGGGGGTTCAGAGAGATTTGAATAGATTGCCAAAAGTGGTAATATAAATATAAAATAGATAAGTAAAATAAAATAATTAAATAAGACGATTAAGTATATTCGCCTATTCTATATTTAAGATGATATGACTAATTTTAGAAAACTCGGCGGTTGGCTTCTATTGCTCTCGGGGTTAATAATAATATTTTGGACATTATATGCTTCTTTTAATGTATTTACCGCTAAAACTATTGCCCCGGAAGTTTTCAAATTGAAAACAAAAGAAACAGCTCCGACCGGGCAAAGCAAGTCAACGCTTACTCCGCAAGAGGCCCAAGAAGAAGTAAGAAAAATAATAAATGAGCAATTAAATGAAATGATTCCTCCAGAATTTTCAGCGAAACTTTTAAATCTAATTAGCTGGTCAATTTTTGCGGGCATTTTGCTTTTTGGAGGAGGCAAGGTATCAACCATTGGAATTGGATTGATAAAAAAGAACTGACCTTTTTATAATGTTTATTGCCGATTTTCATATTCATTCTAAATATTCTCGAGCTACCAGCAAGAATATGGATTTAGAAAATTTGGATAAATGGGCGAGAACAAAAGGGATAAAAGTTTTGAGCGCGGGAGATTTCACCCATCCCGAATGGTTTGAAAATTTAAGAGAGAATCTTAAAGAAGCAGAACCCGGCTTGTATAAGCTAAAAAAAGACAAAGGAACTCGTTTTATTTTAAGTTCAGAAATTAGCTGTATCTATTCTAAGGGCGGCCGAGTTAGAAAAATTCATATTTTAGTTTTTGCTCCTGATTTTGAAACGGTTAAAAAAATAAATGTTCATCTTAGTTCAATTGGAAATCTCAAAGCTGATGGCCGACCAATTTTAGGATTAGACGCCAAAGAATTAGCAAAAATTGTTTTGAACGCCTCTCAAGATTGTTTAGTTATTCCTGCCCATCTTTATACTCCTTGGTTTTCACTTTTTGGTTCTCGTTCTGGTTTTGATTCGCTTGAAGAATGCTTTGAAGATTATTCAAAATATATTTATGCCGGAGAAACTGGACTTTCCAGCGACCCGCCAATGAGCTGGCGAAATTCAGATTTAGATAAAATTACTTTAATAAGCAACTCCGATGCCCATAGTCCGGCTAAATTGGGGAGAGAGGCAAATGTTTTTGATACAGAACTTAGTTATTTTGCAATTGCCGAAGCTATAAAATCTAAAAACCCTCAAAAATTTCTTTATACAATTGAGTTTTTCCCTGAAGAGGGAAAATATCATTTTGACGGCCACCGGGCTTGCGGGATAAGAACGTCGCCTGAAGAATCAAAGAAATACAATAATATCTGTCCAATCTGCGGAAAGCCGTTAACCCTCGGAGTTTTAAATCGGGTAGAAGAACTAGCGGATAGGCCAAAGGGGTTTGAACCGAAAAAAAACATTCCTTTTAAAAGATTAGTTCCTTTGATAGAAATAGTCGCCGAAAGTTTAAACATGAAAACAACGGGAGGCAAAGCGGTTAATAGGGAGTACCAAAATTTAATTAAAAAGTTTGGGAATGAGTTTAAAATATTATTAGATATTCCTTATTCAGATTTAAGAACAAACACTTTAGCCGAGGTTGCCGAAGCAATAATGAGAGTTAGGGAGGGAAAAGTGCAATTGGAGCCGGGCTATGATGGTGTTTTTGGAAAGGTGATAATTTTTCCTCAAAAAATAAAAAAAACCTTAATAAAACAGAAAACCTTGTTTTAATAATTATGAAAGCGGATTTACATGTTCATACAACTTTTTCTGATGGGTTTTCTTCGCCTCAGGAAGTAGTGAATGCGGCAATTGAGAAGAATATTGATTGTCTTTGCATTACCGACCACCATGAAACCAAAGGAGCTGTTGAAGCCATGCGTTATGCTTTTGATAAAGATATTTTAATCATTCCCGGGATTGAAGTAATAACTAAATTAGGACATATTTTAGGGATTAACGTCAAAAAAATAATTCCCAACGGCTTTTCTCCGGAAAAAACCATTAAAGAAATTAGAAAGCAGGGAGGAATGGCAATAATTGCCCATCCCTTTGATTGGCCGATAGAAGACTTTATGGGAGGAGGAAAAAAAATACGCGCTATTTTTCCGGATGGGATAGAAGTTTTTAACGCTAGTGTGGTTGTAAAATCTTCAAATAAAAAAGCTTTTGATTTTGCCCGGAAAAATAATTTTAGCTTTACTGCCGGTTCTGACGCTCATCGGGCTGAATATATAGGAAGGGGTTATCTTGAATTTCCTGATAATGTTCAATCAGCAGATGATTTATTAAAAGGAATAAGAAAGAAAGCGGCAGAACCTAAGGGAATCCCCCTTAGTTTATGGGAGTTGTTAAAGACGATAAAAAGCAATTCTTTTACTTTTAGAAACATATTTAAATTTTATAAATTTAAAGCAAGGATGGATATACTCGGCAAATTTCATCCTACCCCCTAAAATTATGTCTAATTTTTCACAAAAAACTCGCCAAAATCCCGTCTCTTTACAAAAAGGCGGTAGCGAACAAGGAGTTTCTCTTTATCTGGCTATTATGATTATGTCTATTCTTTTAGCGATTGTTTTGGGGATGAGCGCGGTTTTGTTCTATCAGTTAAAAATGGTGGGAGAAATGGGAAATTCGGTAGTCGCTTTTTACGCCGCTGACACCGGAATAGAAAACGCCCTCTATGATGAAACTCAGTGTCTTCTCCAAACAGATACTTCTCAATGTAACCCTGGCGGGTTATATCCTTTATGCAAAACCGGTGACGACTCTGATAATTATTGTAATGGTGTGGTAAATAATTATAATACCAATAATTCGCCAACTAAAGTTCAATTATTAGATAATTGGGCGACATATGAAGCTGAATTTACTCTCACCGGTGGCTTTCAATCAAAAGGGAGTTTTCATAATACTAAAAGAGCGATTGAAATATCGTATTAAGGAAAAAATCCAAAATCCAAAAGCTTTGGAATTTAGTCATTTGAATTTGATTTGTATTTGAAAAGGAAACTTTGTTTCTAATTTGGATTTTGGCATTTGGATTTAAGAAATTAATTTTTAAATTAAATGGCTAAACAGCAAGCGCATCAACGCATTAAAAGATTAAAAAAACTCATTAATCATCACCGTTATCTTTATCATGTGTTAGACAGGCAGGAGATTTCTGACGCTGCTCTTGATTCTCTGAAGAAAGAGCTTTTTGATTTGGAACAGAAATTTCCTGAACTTGTTACTCCAGATTCGCCAACCCAAAGGATTGGAGGGAAGCCCCTAAAAGAGTTTAAAAAAGTGAGACATTCTAAGCCAATGCTTTCTTTCAACGACGCTTTTTCAGAAGAAGATATAAAAGATTGGATAGAAAGAATTTCCAAGCTTTTGACAAAAAAAGAAAAAGGCCTTTTGACTAGGCCCTCACACCATTCCGCCAAAGGCGGAACCGGTAGGGGGGGTTTTTACTGCGAGCTAAAATTTGACGGCTTGGCGATTGAGTTAGTTTATAAAAATGAGATTTTACAAATTGGTTCAACCAGAGGTAATGGGATGGTGGGGGAAGATGTAACCCAAAGCCTTAGAACAATTGAAGCGATACCTTTAAAAATAAGAAAAAAAGAGGAAGTTTTAAAAGATTTAATCAAAGCAAAGATAAGGTCGGAAATTATTGAAAGGATAAATAAATTTGATTTTAAAAAACCGTTTATTGTTAGGGGCGAAATTTTTATCCCTAAGAAGGAGTTTGAGAATGTTAATAAAAAGCGAGAAAAAAAAGGACTTTCTATTTATGCTAATCCCCGTAATCTTGCCGCTGGTTCAGTGCGTCAGCTTAACCCTAAAATCACTGCCTCAAGGCGTTTAGACTCTTTTATTTATGAGTTAATCACGGATTTTGGCCAGGAAACCCATAAAGAAAAGCATAAAATTTTAAAGGCGCTTGGTTTCAAGATTAATTCTTATAGCAGACGGTGCCGCAATTTGAAGGAAATTTTTGGCTTTCGCGAGTATTGCCAAAAAATAAGAAAAAATCTGCCTTATGAAATAGATGGAATTGTTGTTATTATCAACTCAAATAAAATTTTTGAAAAATTATCTGCTGTTGGCAAAGCGCCACGGGGAGCGATTGCTTTTAAATTTCCCTTAAAGCAATCAGAGACCGTTGTTGAAGATATCAAAGTCCAGGTTGGGCGCAGCGGCGCCTTAACGCCGGTTGCTTATTTAAAGCCGATAAAGGTAGCGGGAGTGACGATTTCTCGGGCAACCTTGCATAATGAGGATGAGATTAAAAGATTAGGGGTGAAAATAGGCGATACGGTGATTGTCGGCAGAGCGGGAGATGTGATTCCCGATATCGTGAAAGTTTTGCCGGAATTAAGAACCGGAAAAGAGAAAGAATTTAAAATGCCAAAATATTGCCCTATTTGCGGAACTAAAATAGTGAAACTTTCCGGCGAAGTGGTCTATCGCTGTCCTAATCCAAACTGCTTTGCCAGACAATGCAGATATTTAGATCATTTTATTTCCAAGGGCGCTTTTGATATTGAGGGACTGGGACCGAAAATTATTAATCAACTTATAGAAAATGGTTTGGTTAGCGGCCCGGCCGACCTTTTTGAGCTGAAAAAGGGAGACATTATATCGTTGGAGAGATTTGCCGAGAAATCGGCTGAAAATTTAATTAATTCCATCCAAGCAAAGAAAAAAATTACCCTGGCAAGATTTATTTACGCCTTGGGCCTTAAAAATGTTGGCGAAGAAACCGCCCGTGATTTAGTTGAATGTTTCGGCAGTTTAGATAAAATCCGGTCTGTTGATCTAAAAGCTTTAGAAAAAGTCAAAGATATAGGCCCTGTTGTGGCGAAATCAATTTATAACTGGTTCCGACAGAAGCGGAACATAAAACTTTTAGAAAAATTAAAAAAAGATGGAATTATAATCAAAAAACCTGCCTACGCTAAAGCTTCAGCGGGCAAGCAAAAATTAAAAGGGCTAACTTTTGCGCTTACGGGAGGGCTTGAAAATATAACGAGAGAGAAGGCTAAAGAGAGAATTAGAGAGTTTGGCGGAGATGTTTCTGAATCGGTTTCAAGAAAAACAGATTTTGTTGTTGTCGGCAAGGAACCTGGCTTGAAATATCAAAAAGCAAAAAAACTCGGCGTTAAGATAATAAATGAAAAAGAATTTATAAAGATGATAAAATAATTTTTAATTTTTAGTTTTTAATTTTATAAATAATAAACTAATGACTAAATTTTTAAAAAAATGAAATACGATTTAGAAGAAAGAACAGCTAATTTTGGAGAAAATGTTATTGATTTCGTAAGAACGATCAGAAAAGATGAAATTAATCGTCCCTTGATATCTCAAATTGTAAGATCTGCAACAAGCGTCGGAGCTAATTACATGGAGGCTAATGGAGCTAGTTCTAAAAAAGATTTTAAAAATAAAATTTATATATGTAGAAAAGAGTCAAACGAAACTAAGCATTGGCTGAGGATGATTGCTAAGGCAAATAAGGATAAAGAAAATGATTGCCGAAAATTGTGGATGGAAGCTCATGAGTTAACATTAATATTTGCTAAAATTTCAAAAAGTTGCAGTATTAAAAATTATAAGATTTAGAAATTATTTAAAAATTAAAAATTAAAAATTAAAAATTTTCCCGTTATGTTTAATCATCTCAAAAAACTGGACTGGATTTTGATTATTTCTATTTTCTTGCTTTGCCTCATAGGGCTTTTATCTATTTATAGTTCTTCTTTGGGTAAAGGAAGCCTTCTGAATTTTAAGAAGCAAATTATTTTTCTGGTAATTGGCTTTTTTTTAATGTTTCTTTTAAGTTTTTTTGACTGGAGAATTTTTCAGCAAAATCCTTATCTTGTTTTATTTCTTTATTTTCTTTGCTTGTTAGCCCTGCTTGGTTTATTTTTTTTCGCTCCAGAAATTCGGGGAGTAAAAGGATGGTATAAAATAGGACCAGTTTCGTTTGACCCGATAGAATTTACTAAACTCGCTTTAATAATTTTACTTGCTAAATATTTTTCAATGAGGCATACAGAAATGTATAAATTAAGGCACATTTTTCTTTCCGGTTTTTATGTTTCTCTGCCGGCAGCTTTAATTTTTTTCCAGCCTGATTTTGGCTCGGTTTTGATTTTAGTTGCTTTGTGGTTTGGAATATTAGTTATCTCTGGAATAAAACTGCGGCACTTTTTGATTTTAGTTTTTTGCGGACTTCTGCTTTTAGTTTTAAGTTGGTCGTTTCTTCTAAAAGATTATCAAAAAGAGAGAGTTAGGTCTTTTGTAGCCCCTCAAATTGAACCCCTTGGAATGAGCTGGAGCCAAACGCAGTCAAAAATTGCAATTGGCGCCGGCGGTTTTTTCGGTCAGGGTTTTGCCAAGGGTTCCCAGACCCAGTATGGTTTTTTATCAGAACCAAATACCGATTTCATTTTTGCCGCAATTTCTGAAGAGTTTGGTTTTTTAGGCATATCAGTCCTTTTCTTCTTATTTATAGTTTTATTCTGGCGGGTTATGAAAATTGCCTTAAATTCTCAATCAAATTTTCCTCGTCTTTTTGTTTCTGGGCTTGGAATTGTTTTATTTGCCCAAATGTTTATCCATATAGGAATGAATTTAGGGCTTTTGCCGGTTATTGGAATTTCTCTGCCTTTGGTTAGTTATGGCGGTTCGGGATTAATAGCAGCCTGTATCGGATTAGGGATTGTGCAGAGCATTAAGACACATTAAAATTTTTAATTTTTAATTTTTAATACCGCAACTTTTAATTAAAATTTTTAGTTTTTAATGCTACCGGAAACGAGGTCCCCCGTAAGGGGGATATTTGTTATCCGATAGTTATCCACAGTTTTTAGTTTGACGATGAATGTCAATTCCGCGATAATAAATAAAAAGAAGAAATATTTTTAATTTTTAGTTTTTATTATTAATAAAGTTGTTTTTTATGCCGAAGAAAAAGGAAGCCGATAATTATATATCTTTACAGGAAGCCACGAAGTCCTGCAAATATTCGCAGGAGTATTTGAGTTTGCGGGCGCGTCAGGGAAAACTTAAATCGGTAAAATTTGGCAGAAATTGGCTGACTAAAAAAGAGTGGCTGAAAGATTATATAAAAAAAGCGGGAGAGTATAATAATAGTTTAGAGAAATTGAAAAAAAGGAAAATAAAAAAATCTGAAAGAAAAGTTAATTCTTCAATTTTGGTTTTTAAGAAAAAGAAAAAAGAAGTTTTACCTGCTCACCGAAGCTCAAAGGGCGAAGGCGGGGTTCCTCTGAATCTTCCGGCGGGTGATTTTGATGAAAAAGAGTTTAGTAAAGTTAAACCGGAAGGTTTAGTATTTTCAGATTTTTTAGAAAAAGTAAAAACAATTATTTTATCTTTAACAAAGTTTGTCCGAATTTCCAGAAATTTTCGTTTTGGTTTTATAACAGCGCTGGCTTTTGTTTTATTAATAGCAGGAGCATTTTTTGGAAGGAGTTCATTCCAAAGCGCTTTCCGTCAGATTCACCCTGTTAAATTTGCTTCGCAACTATTTAATGGAGTAAATCCTTATTTAAAAAAAGTTAATGAAGCGGGCGATAAAATTACCGATGTCTTAGTGATAAAAAATATTAAAGCTATCCCCGGAATTTATTCAGAATTTTCTGAAGGGATTTTCTCTCTTACATATATAGTGGGCGATTCAGGCGATATTGCTGTTAAGAAAACGGTAAATATTTTCAGAGAGTACAGTCACTGGTTAAGTTATTCTTTGAAAATTAAAACCGCCGCCCTTGGAAGCAAGATTTTTAATTTTAGCCAAGAAACTGCAGATGGAATTAAAGAAGTTTCAAGAAACATTGCTCAAAGTTTTTCTAAAGCGGCCGAAGCCGTTGGCAGGATTGAAAACTTAGCGATAGAAAAAAGTATCGGCGGTTTTAAGAAAATAGGGAGATCTGTTTTATCCCTTACATATATAATAGGCGATTCCGGAGATATTATTATGGGTTCTATCAAAGGTTTTACTGTCAATACTGTGAAAGAATTTTCTGGGAATATTTTTAATGGAGCCGAAAAGATAACAGATTCTGCTGGGCAAAGTTTTCTTTTTGTTTCTGACAATATCAAAAATGAGATTTCTGAAACAGGCAAAGATATTAAAAATCTTGTCTTTGGATTAGAGGATTTTAGCGAAGAGGGATATGTTGCCATTAATCAATTTATTGATAATAAAAGTTTAAATGTTCAAAGTTTGCTATCAAGGATTAAGAGAAGAATTAACGGCAAGGCGATAAATATGTCGTCAAGCATATCTAATTTTATCCAAAGAGGAGCTAAAAAAGTTATTTCTGCCTGGAGCGAGGCGGGAAAAAATATTTATCAATCATTCAAATCGGCTTATCAATTTGCTGTTAAGGCATATCAATTTGCTATCAGCCCTTGGAAATTTTCGCCTGGGGAACAGGTTGTTATTAAAGAAAAAAATGGAGAAGTAGAAACCCTAAGAAAAGAAGTTAATAAATTGAAAGAAGAAGGGCTTGTCGGTCTAACCGGTCCCGCTGGTCCCCAGGGTTCGTCCGGTTTAGTCGGACCTCAAGGTCCTGCTGGAGTTTATACTCCCGTTTTTTTAAAAGGTTCTCAGGGAAGCAGAGGTAATAGAGGACCGGAAGGCCCTCCCGGCAGTACAGGTGCTACCGGAACATTTAGTTCCGGGGGCAATATAAGCGCCGGCTCAATTTCTGCCACTGGCCTAGGTTCGTCAGGAGTAATCACCGCTACCGGAGATATTACCGCCGGAGGGAATCTTACGGTCAGCGGAGACCTGGCAGTTTCCGGCGCTCAGACTTATTCAGGAGCAGCTTCTTTTATTACTGCCACTACCCCTCAATTTAAAACAGGGTATGACGCAGATAATTATTCTTCTCTTTCTGTTGATAGCGCCGGAGATCTTACTTTAACCGCCACCGGCGGGAATATATCTTTTGGCGATGAAAATCTAACCACCACCGGCGCTCTCGGAGCAGGGGCAATTACAGGAACATCTTTAACTGATGGCACTTTATCAATTACCGGGGGCAATCTAACCACCACCGGCACCGGGACATTCGGGAGTTTTGTAGGAAATCCAACGGGAATATCCGCCAATGATTTTATATTCGGTTCTGCTCAAACAGGCGATGTTGGAAATGCCGACCAAGATAGCAGGATATTCTTTGATAAATCTAAGGGAGCATTTAGGGCTGGCATAGAATTGGCAGATAGGTGGGACGACACAAATGTAGGTACTGGCTCTGTTGCTATGGGAGGCTACACAGAAGCAAGTGGAAACTTTACTTTTGCGGTAGGGAATCAGTCAACAGCAAGCGCCTTATATGCTATATCAATAGGACGTTTAAACACAGCGAGTGGAAGCTACAGCGTTGCTATGGGCTATAACTCGACCGCAAGCGGTACAAAGAGTATAGCAATAGGGGATAGTGTTATTGCAGGAACAGCGAGTAATACTTTTGCTTTTGGTAAATCTTTTACCAATAATACAGCCAATTCCTTTATGGTTGGCTTCAGCGCTACACCCACCTTAATAGCATTAGATGGTCTAGTTAGTATTAACGACATTTCCCCCGACTCTGCATTAGAAGTGGTCTCAGCTGGCGACGACTACTTTATGCTCTCCTCCATTGCCTCTGCAGACGGCGATATTCTCATAGTTGATTCTGCCGGCAATGTCGGTATTGGGACAACGACGCCTACAGCGAAATTAGATATTAATGGAGATGTAATCATTAACGGAGATGCCAGGTATTTGAATTTCGATGCTACCTCTGGCGCCGAGGGTTATGGCTTTAGAGACCATAGCGGTGTTATGGAATATAAAGATAGCAGTGACACCAAGTGGTTTAATTTAAAAACTGTTTGTCCTGAAACCGTGAGGGATAGTGATGGAAACACTTATGATGTTGTTCAGATTGGCTCTCAGTGTTGGATGGCAGAGAATTTAAACGTAACAGGAGGAGATTGTTATGACAATAACGAAGCTAATTGTACTTCAAGAGGCGGCCTCTATACATGGGCTGGAGCTATGGCCCTTCCTTCCTCTTGCAATACCAGTGTTTGCTCTGGCAGTATTAATACTCCCCATCAGGGTGTCTGCCCTGTTGGCTGGCATATCCCTACTCACGATGAATTAACTGATTTAGAACGTCAAGTTTGCGCTGATAATGGCAATAGCAATTGCGCCGTTACTTTTCCCAAAGACGTCACTACCGCCGACTATTTGGGGACTGATGAAGGAGATAGCTTAAGAACGACTGAATCCTGTGAGGGGGAAAGTAATTGTAATACATCTGGATTTGAGGCTCTTCGCGCTGGCATTCGCCTCCTTATGGGGTCTTATGAGGGTTGGGACGTAAGCGCGAATTTTTGGTCTTCTACCGAGGACGATTCGCATAACGCCTGGCGGCGCCTCCTGCACTCTGGCTTTTCGTCTGTCGACCGTACTGCCTATATTAAGGGTGCCGGTCTTTCCGTCCGCTGCCTCAAAGACACATCTGATTATTACGATTATTCTGACTATTCAGCCGCCAATGACCATCTTACTATTACAGCTGATGATAATGGAGATAGCACCGGCGAAATTAGATTTAATATTAATACCAATCAAGTAGGAGTCATTGATAATTCAGGCAACGTCGGCATCGGAGACACCTCTCCCGACTCTGCTTTAGAAGTGGTCTCAGCCGGAGACGACTACTTTATGCTTTCCTCTTACGATAACGGAGATGGCAATATACTTATAGTGGACTCGGCCGGAGATTTGACTGTCGCCGGGACAATAGCTGGAAACGTTTTAACAGCAGGCTCTCTTACCGGCATATTGGAAGGTTCGTCTGGAACAGTAGGGGTTAATTCTGAACTGACCGACTGGCTTGACGATGTAACCCTTTCAGACGGCGGAGCGGTAGATTTAGGATCAGGAAACCTTACCACCGCAGGCACAGGCACATTTGGCACATCTGGCTCTTTAGGATTAGAGGCTTTAGGTTCAAGTGAATTTAATGAGTTTGTAAGGATAGGCAGTTCTATTGCTCCCACCGTAGCTTTGGATGTGACGGGAGCTATTGCCGCTTCAACGACGATAACGGGCAAACAGCTTACCTCTACCGATGATGCTTATATAACCGACAGATTAGGAATAGGAGCAAACGCCAGTAGTCCTTCTTATTCTTTGGATATTAATACGGGAGAAGTCCATATAACGGGTGCGAATGGAGCCGTTGGCAGCAACGCGCCGGATGTTTTAGTGGTTACCGGAGGGACTGGCGGGGCTACTAGTGGACCTCCGCCTAACGGGTCTGATGGCGGGAGAATACTTTTAACCTCTGGAAACGGTTCGGGAAGTGCCAGTGATGGCGGGGATATTAGAATAGTAACCGGTGCCGCCGGTGGAACCGGCGAGGGAGGAAGCATTTATTTAATTACCGGCGCCGGCGGGCCGGATTACGGCAATGTCTATTTAGCCAAAAACGGCGGCAATGTGGGGATTGGAATAACGACTTTTGGCACTAATGCAGTTGGAGTATTTGGAATTGGCAATGGCACGACGCCAACCTCACACCCGGCGGATATGATTCAACTCTATGCCGCAGATAGTACCAGTAGCGAGTTATTTGTCTTAGACGAGGCGGGTAATGAAACTCAGCTTTCTCCTCATGATTTTAAAACAGGTGAATGGATATTTGATTCAAAGAATATAAACACTGGCAAGGAATTAAGAG
>CAYQNN010000010.1:0-11459 GCA_964418955.1 uncultured Candidatus Saccharibacteria bacterium
GACTTAAAATCGTGTGCCGAAAGGCATGTGGGTTCGAGTCCCACCCGCGGCACAAATATGGGTTCGCCCCGTCATTAAATCAAGTCGAATGACTTGACGACGGGGCGAGGGGTCGGATGACCCCTCGAGTCCCTTCCGCGGCACAATCAAACAAAAAGCCCCGTGTTCAACACAGGGCTTTTTGTTATATAAGATTATTTAGCTTTCTAAAATTTCAACATAGGTATTTTTAGCTCCGAAGTTTTTTGCCTGTTCGTATTCCGGGAACCAAACGTCAAGCTGATAATGGCTTTTCCGCCAGTTCATCCTGTCTTCAACTTCAAAAATTTTATTACCGTATAATTCCGGTATTCTAATTTTTGTCCCAAAGGGCAGAAGGTTATTGGCGACTATTCCGTCTTTAACCATGCTTCCGGAAGCAGTAATAAAGGGAGTATTATCAGTTTGCCATGAATCGCTGGAATAAGCGGTTATTACCATTTTTACTTTCCGAACTTTAATCGGTTCGGCAGGATTAGATACAGCTAAAAGGCTGTTTCCCCTGATTGTAGCCAAACCTAAATTAGAGATGTTTTCGGGAACCGTTTCAATTTTTGATTTGATTAGTAGTCCTAATCCTAAAGAGCCAGTCAATATAGCTGTAAAGATTAGAATAGCTAAAACTTTTTTAATCCCTGAAACAGGATTTTCTAAAATAATATCCATTTATGATTTTGTAGACCTCTTGTTAAATGTCAGTAAAACATCGCTTAGAGAGGCCTTATGCTTTTAAACCCCTATCATTTTAGGGGTTTTAGCATATTAACTTATTTACGATGTTTTGTCAATAGTTATAACGATGAGCGGGTGAGCGGAATTGAACCGCCGTCTCAACCTTGGCAAGGTTGCATAATAGCCACTATACGACACCCGCAGGGTTCTCACCCCGTGATGAACACGGAGCGTCCTGTGTTAATCACAGGACGAACCGAGAACTAATTAATCGGGGCACCCGGACTCGAACCGGGAATCCTACGCTCCCAAAGCGCATATGTTAGCCATTACACCATGCCCCGACATATAGCTTCTAAGCTCCTTTTCTAAATATACTAAAATATTTTCTTGTAGTCAATTCTTGTTGATGTTAAAATAAAATAAATAAAATGGTATAATGTAAATACGATAATGTTTAAAAAAATATTTGCCCAATTGAATATTGTTGTCCAATGCCAGCGCTATAGCCTTACTATTTGGCAGTGTCCTCAATTTCTTTTTTTAGTAATGGGGATTGTTATTATAATCACCGCTGTTAGTTCTTATTTGGTTGGGACTCATTATTTAGTTGACCCGGAGGTGGTTGCTTTTCTTGTTCTTTCTGCCAGTATGATTTTATTTATTATTGCTTATACAATTATTAATGGGTTTGAAAAATTGGCTGATGCCTCTAAATTAAAATCTGACTTTATTAATATAGTTTCCCATCAATTACGTTCTCCTTTGACTAATATAAAATGGACATTTGAGCTTTTGGCTTCAAAAGATATAGATGTGCCGAAGAATAAACAAGGAGAATATTTTAATAATGTGAAAGAAAATATTGCCCGGATGGTAGAACTGATTGACGATTTGCTAATTGTTTCTAAAATTGAACAAGGATCTTTTCCTATATTTAAAAAGGAGATTTCTTTAGAAGGAATAACAGAAGATTTGATTTCAAGGTTTAAAGTTTTTGCCGAGGCCTCAAAAATTAAAGTTAACTTTTATTTCCCAAAAGATCTGCCTAAAGTTTTTGCCGACCCTTCTTTGATGAAACTGGTGATAGAGAATCTTATAGATAATGCTATTCATTATACAAAAGGAGGAGGAAATGTAGATATTAAGCTTGAAAAGAAAAACGGAGCAGAAATGCTTTTTATAATAAAGGATAATGGGATTGGTATTCCTAAGACAGAACAAAAATATATTTTTAAAAAATTTTTTCGGGCAGATAACGCCTTAAAGAAGAAAACTCGAGGGAGCGGGTTAGGATTATATGTTTGCAGGTCAATTATTAAAAAATCCGGAGGTAAAATGTGGTTTCTATCCGAGGAAGGGAAAGGAACAACCTTTTATTTCACTTTACCAATAAAATGATAATGCGATGCCAATATATTAATACATACTAATTATACGAATATATTAGTATCATTAGTATAGTTCGTATATTAGTATCGATGCTTTATGAAAAAAGTTTTATTTATTGAAGACGAAGCTACTCTCCAGGAGACCTTTGGAGATATTTTAGGAAAAAATAAATGTAAGATGATTAGTGCTCTTAACGGAGAAATAGGACTAAGATTGGCTAAATCGGAGAAGCCGGATCTAATTTTGCTTGACATTATTTTGCCGAAAATGAATGGGTTTGAGGTTTTAAAAATGCTGAAAGAAGACCCGGAAACGAATAATATTCCGGTTATTGTTTTGACTAATCTTGAGAACATGGAAGATATTAATAAAGCGATTGAATTAGGCGCAACTACTTATTTAGTGAAAACTAAATATACGATAGAGGAAGTGATAAATAAAATTAAAAAAGCTCTTGGGGAGTAGATTTAAGTTATAAAATAGGTTAATTTTAATCTTAAATCTTTAATCTAATTATGTTAGTAGAACCAGAAAGATTAAAAGCTTTCATTTTGGACACTAATTTGATTACCGAAACTCAGTTTGATAAAGCTTTGAAGAAAGCAAAAAAAACCAAACAAAAAGTTGGCGATATTTTAATTTCAGATGGCCTGATAAAAGAAGGGGACTTTCTTAAATTAGAGGCCTACATCTTGGGTATTCCTTTTGTGAGCTTAGAGAAAAAAATTATTCCTCCTGATATTTTAAAGATAATCCCTGAGCCGCTTGCCAGGAGCCATAATATTGTTGCCTTTAGAAAAGAAGGAGCGAAATTAGAAGTAGCTATGCTTGATCCGGAAGATTTAAGGACCATAGAGTTTATCAAGAAGAAGGCTGGATTAAAAATTCTTCCCAGATTGACTACTCCGGACAGTATTAAAAATGCCTTAAAGCAATACCAGAAAACCCTTAAAGCAGAATTCGGCGATATTATAAAAAAAGAAGCAGGGATTATAAGGCCAGTCAAAGAAGAAAAGACGACTGAAAATAAGGAAGATTTAAAAAAAGTGGCAGAGCAATTGCCTGTAATTAGAATTGTAGATACTTTAATGAGACATGCGATTTTACAGAGAGCGTCTGATATTCATATTGAACCGACGGAGAAAGAAGTGATAGTCCGTTATCGTATTGACGGGATTTTACATGACGCAATGGTTCTGCCTAAAATAGCGGAATCAGGGATAGTGGCAAGAATTAAGGTTCTTTCTAATCTAAAATTGGATGAGCATCGTCTCCCCCAAGACGGGCGTTTTAAAATTGAGACAGAAGAATATAAATATTCAATACGAGTTTCAATCTTGCCGGTTTTCAATGGCGAAAAAATTGTAATGAGACTTTTACCGGAAAGTGCTAAGGCTTTTACGTTAGAAGGGATTGGGGTAAGGGGAGAAGAGTTAGAAAAGGTTCAATATAATCTAAAAAAGCCGGTTGGGTTGATTCTTATTACTGGTCCTACTGGTTCCGGCAAGACGACTACTCTTTATGCGATGATGGAAATTTTAAATATGCCGGAGGTAAACATTTCTACCGTTGAAGATCCTATTGAATATCGAATGCCGAGGATTAATCAAACTCAGGTTAATGCCAAAATCGGTTTAACCTTTTCTTCCGGTTTGAGGTCTTTAGTCAGGCAGGACCCTGATATTATTATGGTTGGTGAAATAAGAGACAGTGAAACCGCTAATTTAGCTATTAACGCTGCTTTAACCGGCCATTTAGTTCTTTCTACTTTACATACAATTAATGCCGCCGGAGCTATCCCCCGGTTGATTGATATGAAAGCAGAAGCTTTTTTAATAGCTTCAACAGTTAGGGTTATTATTGCCCAAAGATTGGTCAGGCGGCTTTGTTCGGAAAAAGAAAAATATAATTTAAAAGATGCTGAACTAAAAAATTTAGCTAAATATTGCGATTTAAAAAAAGTGCTTGACGGGTTGAAAAAAGAAAAAATAATAAAATCCAGAGATACCTTCAAAGATATTGTATTTTATCGGCCCAGGGCCTCAAAGGAATCTCCCGATGGCTATAGCGGGAGAATTGGAATTTTTGAAGTATTAGATGTAACAGAAACTATAAAGGAATTAATTGTTAACCAGGCAAGCACCGATCAAATTCAGAGACAGGCCCAAAAAGAAGGAATGAAAACAATGGTTGAAGATGGTTTTGTAAAAGCAGCTCAAGGAGTAACAAGCATTGAAGAGGTTTTGCGGGTAATAAACGAGTAATTTTGAAGTTTAAATTTGTGCCTAGCTTTTTTTATGTTGCCAAAAACTTAAAAGGAGAACCGCGTTCGGGCGTTTTTGAAGCTAAAAATGAACACGAACTTGCCAGAATCCTTCGAGAAGAAGGATATATTTTAATTTCAGCAAAATCTGAAGAAGAACAGAAAAATAAAAAACTTATTTTTTCTATTCCTTTTCTCTCCCGAGTTTCTTTAGTTGAGAGGATAATGTTTACCAGAAACCTTCAGATTATGATTGCAGCTGGCGTTTCCTTGCCGCGCTCTTTAAATATTTTAGCCGAGCAGAGCAAAAATAAGAAATTTAAAAGAGTTATTCTAGATATAAGAGAAGAAATTATTAAGGGTAAAAATTTTTCGGCATCGCTTAAAAAATACCCCAATATCTTCGGCGAACTTTTTGTAAGTATGATAAAAGTTGGAGAAGAAGCAGGAACATTAGAGGAAGTATTGGGAGTTTTAACCGAGCAAATGGATAGAGATCATGAATTAAGGTCAAGAGTGAAAGGAGCAATGATGTATCCAATGGTTGTAGTATCAGCGATGCTTGGCATTGGCGTTCTGATGATGATTATGGTCGTGCCTAAATTAGCTAAGGTTTTTTCTGATTTAAAAATGGAGCTTCCTCTTACCACTAAATTTATTTTAACCTCGGGCACTTTTATGGCGAAATTTTGGTATATTATTATTGCCGTTTTCTTGGTTCTTTTAATTTTAGCCAGAATGTTTTTAAAAACGAAAAGCGGAAAATTAATAAAAGATAATTTATTTCTGAAAGCGCCTATCTTATCGCGAGTAACTAAAGAAACTAATTCTGCCAGCACGGTCAGAACTTTAAGCTCGCTTATTACGGCTGGCGTGCCAATTGTTAGGGCCTTAGAGGTTACTTCTGGGACCCTAAGCAATGTTTATTATCAAAAAGCTTTAATGAAAGCGGCAGAACAAGTTAAAAAAGGAAATAAGTTAGCCGAGATTTTGGGGCAATACAGAAATATTTATCCGAATTTAGTTATTCAAATGATTAGTGTCGGAGAGGAAACCGGAGAAACAGCGACTATCTTAAAAAAATTAGCCGACTTTTATGAGGAAGAAGTTTCCAACACTACGAAAAATCTGTCATCAATAATTGAACCGATTTTGATGCTTGTTATTGGAGGAGCAGTAGCTTTTTTCGCTATTTCCATTATTCAGCCAATCTACGGAATGATGCAGGGATTTTGATTAAGAATATATGATTTGTTATCAATTTCAACTTTCAAATTCTAAAAAA
Source organism: uncultured Candidatus Saccharibacteria bacterium (assembly GCA_964418955.1). GTDB lineage: Bacteria > Patescibacteriota > Minisyncoccia > Minisyncoccales > GWA2-38-27 > CAYLWZ01. The sequence continues at coordinate 5,652 of CAYQNN010000010.1, forward strand.
GCGGGACTTATCCCGCTCTCGGCGGGGTTTACTCTGGCTGAAATGTTAATCGTTATCGCTATTATTGTAATTCTGGCCGGAATTAGTATCCCAACCTTTAAAACTTTTCAACCAACCCTTCAATTAAACGGAGCTGTTCGGGGTTTGGTCGGTGACCTTCGCTATATCCAGCAGATGGCAATTACCGAACAGCTTGAATATTGCCTCCGTTTTTTTCCGAATAATAATAAATATGAACTAATTAAATGCCAAAACCCGGCGGCGGAAGAAATTCTTAAAACCGTATTTTTTCAGGGCATTAGCTCAATAACTATTACTGGTTTTGCTACTAATAATGAGGCGAGATATAATTCTTACGGGGCTGTAAAAGAGAGCGGAGATATTGTCTTAGAAAGTAGTGAAGGAAAAACAAAAACCGTTAAAGTCAAACCGTCGGGGTTTATTAAAATAGAAGAATAAGAAAATGGAAAAATTTTCAATCTTCTTCCGCTTTCAGCGGGATTCAATCAATAGAAAAGGATTCACCTTGGTTGAACTAATAGTAGCGATTTTTATTTTAGGAATAGTTGTCACGGCGGTTTTAGGAATTTTCCCCCTAGGACTGCAAATAGTGAAATTTTCTGAAACAGCTACAGTAGCAACCCATCTTGCTAACGCAAAGATTGAGGAAATTATTTTTACTCCCTATGAAGAAATTTCTTTAGGCGCTGTTACAGAGTCAGCGCTTTTTGCTCCTTTCCAAGAATATACAAGGGAAACGCGAGTCAGCTATGTTGACCCTTCTTTAAATCTCCAGGAAAGCGTGAGCAACACTGGTATAAAGAAAATAGAGGTAACTGTTTTTTGGAAGTCGTCTTTAAAGATTAACAAGAAAAATATTAAAATCACAACCTTAATCAGCGAAAAATGAAACATAAATATAATCCGAATCTACGAATGATATTTGAATCTACAAATAAAAAAGGTGAGTCAAGGGGGTTTACTCTAACTGAAATGACGATTGTTATCGCAATTTTTATTTTAATTATTACGGCTGTTTACTCTACTTACATTTTAAACCAGAGAGCTTATTTAAGGGGAGAAGAAATGGCGGAAATAACCCAAAACGGAAGGGTAATTTTAGAAAGGATGACTAGAGAAATTCGCCAGGCGAGGGAGATAGTTACTAAACTTTCCGATGATGAAACCGAGGCAAGCAGTATAATTGAATTTGAAGATGGCCACATTACGATTAGGTATCATTATATTCGTTACTTCCGGGATGATAATAACAATATCTTGAGAGAGGTTATCACCTATTGCTTTTCAGATGATGGAAATACTTGTGACCCTTCAGAAATCTATTGCTCTTGGGATACTGATGCTCCGCTAGCAGAAATTATTCTTGAAGAGTCCCGGATAATAGGAGAATATGTAACTAATTTAGAATTCTGGGGTTCAAGAGTTATTAATGTTGCATTAACATTAGAAGAAGAAGCAAGTATTAATTTGGCAACTAAAATTTTTGGAAGAAATTTGTAGATTTTATGACTAAGAGAAAATATCAAAAAGGAACGGTTATAATTATTACTTTTGTAATTTTAACGGCATTGCTGTTTTTAGGCGTTTATTTTTTAACATTTAGCTTGACCGAATCTAAAATTTCCCGCAGCCAAGGGGCTTCGGCTCAGGCATATTATTTGGCCGAGGCAGGAGTTAACGAAGCAATCTGGAAATTAAAAAATGACCCCTCTTGGGCAAGCGATTTTATTGATCCGAATAAAAATCCTTATTTAGATGGAACATATTGGAAAGATGAATTTACTCATTCTTTTGGCGATGGTTCATATACGGTTACCATTCAAAATTCTGCTTGTGGCAAAGGAGAAATAGTCTCTACTTCTGTTTTGCCTCTTACCGGCGGAACGGCCAAAAGAGTAGTAAAAACAGTAGCATTTAAAGCTTTGGGCAGTCTAACCAGGGATAGCGCCATTTTTACAGGTGGCTCTAGTGAAAATGTTGAGATTACTTCCAGCCAGATAACGATTTATGGCGGTAATCTTTATTGCGGTAATATTTTAGATATTAGAAAAGACAGTATTGTTGAAGTTTATGATAATCCTGCTACCGAAGACGATCCTGAGACCGAAGAGACAGTAGAGAATTTAGAGGGTCAGGTTTTAGTGGCGAGCAATATTAGTATAAAAAGTAGCATTTTAACTGCTGAAGCCGTTTGTGCGGATAATTTTTGCGATAAGGATGAATGTGCGTTAGCAGGAACAGCTTGTCCGCCTGAGGATACAGGGGAGCTTCCCGTAGTTGATTTTTTTTCTGATTACCCTGAGTGTAATCCTCCTCTTAATTCTTTTAAATGTAGAGCCCAAGCGGCTCAAGATACGGGCCAATGCTCTATTTTATGCAATGGCATACTTTGCGACACGAATTGTGTTTATTCATCTTCAGAATTTGAAGATCTTTTAGAAGAAATAGGACAAGGAGGAACTCTTACTCTTAATCCGGATAATCTGCGTAATATTATTTTCTATGTTGTTGGCCCTGGTGGTATTAAGTTAGATGAGAGTCGTCATCTTATTGTCAACGGAACTTTGGTAGCTGATGGTAATATTGATATTGGAGAAAAGGGAGAGTTTTCCCAAGTAGTAATAAATCAGCCGTCAGACTCGCCATCTGGCCTCTTGGCTCAAAAAAGAATAAATATTTCATATACTGATTTTAATATTACGGGAGTAATTTATAGCCTTAAGGCTATAACAATAGAAAATGCCCAAGGCACTTTTAATATCCAAGGCGGCATAATAGCTGAGAAGGTAAATTTTGGATCTATTGGGCAGTTAAATATTACCTTAGATAATGATATAATTTTATATGGATTAGGGTATCTAATAGATGGCAAAGTAGTAACACCGGATCCTGAGTTTTCGCCAACAATTACAATAGACCATTGGGAAGAGAGCTACTAAAATTTTTAATTTTTAATTCTTAATATTATGTTTAAATTTTTAAACATAGAAACGGAATCGTTCGGGCTTGATTTTTCCGATTTGTCTTTGAAATTCGCAAAACTTAAAAAAAGAGGGAAGTTTTTGAATTTGGCTTCTTGGGAAGAAATATCAATAAAACCGGGTTTGATTGAAGAAGGTGAAATAAAAGACGAGGAAGCTTTGGTTAAAATTATTAAAGCGGGATTGAATAAAGTCAGAGGAGAAAAAATAAGAGATAGAAATGTCATTGCTTCCTTGCCGGAAAAAAGGGCTTTTTTTCAGATTATCCAGATGCCTAAAATGGAGAAAGAAGAACTAAAAACGGCTGTTTCTTTTGAAGCAGAGAATCACATTCCTTTATCTATTAATGATGTTTATTTAGATTTTCAGGTAGTTTCCAGCTCTTTAAATCGTTTAAATGTTTTAATCGCCGCTATCCCGCGAGGAATAGTGGATTCTTACCTTTCTTGCTTGAAAAAAAGCGGACTTATCGTCCGGGCGTTAGAAGTTGAATCTCAGTCTATCGCCCGGGCTTTAATAAAAAACAGAGTTAGTTCCCCCCCTATTCTTATAATTGATTTTGGAGCGAGTGTAACCAGTTTTATCTTTTTTTCCGGTTATTCTCTTCGTTTTACTTCGTCTATCTCTGTTCCTTCCCAGGATATAACAAGAGCGATTGCTCGAACCTTGAAGATAGATTTAGCTAAAGCCGAAAAGCTAAAAATAAAGTACGGATTAAAAGGAAAAAAAAGTCCTTCTTCTAAAAAAACAAAACCTGATTCTAAGTTAACGGAAGAAGCCAAGGAGAATGAAAAAGTTTTTGAAGCGACGAAACCTATTTTAATGAATTTAGTTGAGCAAGCAAAAAAACATATCAGATATTATCAAAATCATGTTGATCATATAGGGCGTTTGTCTAAGGATGGGAAAATAGAAAAAATAATTCTTTGCGGAAAAGGGTCTAATCTTAAAGGATTAACCGGTTTCCTTTCCCTTGAACTTAAAATTTCAGTTGAACTTGGTAATCCCTGGATAAATATTTTATCAGACCCATTAAAGGAAGTGCCGGGAATGCCCTACGAAGAATCCCTGGGATATACTACCGCCCTTGGTTTAGCGTTACGAGGAATAAAATAGCTTTTTAGGTTGTAGCTTTTTAGCTTTTTAGAAGAAAGACTAAGAAGCTAATAAGCTAAGAAGCTAACTTATGATTAATTTACTTCCCCCCGAAGAAAAAAAGAAGCTTCTGTCGGAAAGAAAAAAGAAAATAGTAATAATTTTCTGGATTTTAATTTTATTTTTTATTTTTTGCTTAATTTTAATATTATTCTCAGTAAAAATCTGTTTGCAGATTGAAACTAAATCAGAAAGAGCTCTTCTGGCGGTGGCCAATGAAGGATTTAACCAGCCGGAAATTCAAAATCTTAGAGAGAGAATTGAATCAGCTAATTCAAATTTAAGGAAACTTGATTCTTTTTATAAAAAAAAGATTTATTTTTCTGATATTTTAGAAAATGTTTCAAAGATTTTTCCTCAACAGATTTTTTTAACTAATTTTTCCATAATTTCCTCTGTTGAAAAAGAAAAAGAATCGCTGATGAAAGTTTCTTTTTCTGGTTTTTCTCCAACTAGGGAAATTTTGTTCAACTTCAGGAAAGAACTTGAGAATAACAGCTATTTTCAAGAAGTTTATTTTCCCCCGTCGGATTGGGTCAAATCTAATGATATTGATTTTTTCACAACATTTAAAATAAATAATATTTAAACCGTGGGAGCAAAGAAGAAAATAATTATAATTTCAATAATCTTTGGAGCCGTGTCTGTGCTCTTGGTTAGTTTTGTAATAGTTCCTTTATTTAGGAGGATTGAGAAAAATCTGGCAGAACTTATTAATATAAAAAAAGAATTGGTTATGTCTGAAAGACAAGCGGGAAAGTTTGAACAATTCAGAGACATGTATAAAGAAATGGAACCCGATTTGGATAAAATTGACCAGCTTTTTGTTGACCCTGACGTCCCGATTAATTTAATTGAGTTTTGGGAAAAGACGGCATCTGACTGCAATCTTTTGATTTCAGTTTCTCCTGCTTCTTTGAAGCAGGAGAAAAATGATTCCTGGGATTCCATAGGATTTCAGATAAATTTAACCGGTTCTTTTGTAGATTTTTCAAAATTTTTGGAAAAAACGGAGGCAAATTCTTACTTGATTGAAGCGCAAAGTTTAGTTTTAAATAAATCAAAAGGGGGCGGAGCGGGAAAAAAGGGCCTTGAAGATTATCGGGGAGAAATTGAAGCTAATTTATTAGTAAAAGTTTTTACAAAGTAATATGGTAAGAGAAAGAAAGTAATATGGCAAGAAAAAGAAAAAAATATAGAGCAGAAACCGATAAAATCCAAAAATTTTTGGGAAAATTAGTTTTAGCGATAGTAAAACATCTTTTTTTAGATTGTCTTATTATCTTTCTTTTAACGCTGATTCTTGGGAGCTTTTTCTATTACAAATATAATATCTTAGCCCAAAGGGTCAAGCTTGAATCGTTTGAAAAGCCCTTTCTTTTAAAAGAAGATGATTATCAGAATGTTATAAAAATTTGGCAGGAAGATGAAAGAAGATTTAAAGAAGCTGATTCAAAAGAATATATTAATCCTTTTAAAGAACAGTCCACCGTTGTCCCTGAAGAAGTTCCTGGGAGTGAAAGCTAAATAAGTTGACCGAAGAGTTTATTTAGAGTATGATTGTTTTGTTAGCCCCCGTAGTTCAACGGATAGAACACGGGCCTTCTAAGCCTGTGATGGGGGTCCGATTCCTCCCGGGGGCACTTGATGG
>CAYQNN010000011.1:0-11182 GCA_964418955.1 uncultured Candidatus Saccharibacteria bacterium
AATCTCATACTTTTTCCCCAATTTTTCTATGTCTTGAAGAAGAATAACACGCATAAATAAAATCCTAAATCCTAAATCCCAATTATTATATCGTTTTAGTCATTGGGGCTTAGCGCTTGATTGGTATTAAAGTTTGGTCATTGGGACTTTTATTATATTTTACTATATTCCTTTTATTATTTCAATAGCTTTGTCAAACTGGGGGTCGCGTCCTTCGCTATAATCGTCCTCAGTTATTTCCACTTCAACATCCGGCTTTAGGCCTTTATTGGCAATCAAGTCTCCTTTGGGCGTTAACCAATTCGCCACTGTAATTTTTAAGCTGGAACCGCCTCTTAAATTTGTTAACTCTTGAACGCACCCTTTGCCGAAAGAAGTTTCCCCAATTAATTTTATACCACGATTATCTCTTAAAGCAGAAGCTAAAATTTCAGAAGCAGAAGCAGACCCTTTATCAATCAGAACAACTAATGGATAATCTGAAAATTGAGCATTTCCTTTTGTTCTATAAATCTCTTGGTTTCGTTTTTTGCCAAAATCTTCGATGACTACCGTTTGGCCGTTTTTTAAAAACCAACCGGCGATATCTTGGGCTATTTCTAAATAACCGCCGGGATTGCCTCTTAGGTCCAAAATTATTTTTTTTGCCGGACTGTTTAAAATATCAATTGCCGCCTTCCTAAAATCAGAATTGGCTTTTTCTGAAAACTGATATAAATCTATATAAACAATGTCTCCATTTTCATCGGGCTTTCCGTCTTCCGATGATATTAATTTCCAAGTTAAAGAAGGAATATTAATAACCGCCCTTTTAATTTTAAAATCCTTAGTAGATTGCCATTCGTTTCGCATTATGGTTAAAATTACTTCTGTCCCTTTCGGTCCCCTAATAAGGTTTACTGCTTCTTCAACGCTAATATCGTTAGTTGAAGTATCATCTATTTTCATAATTTTATCGCCTGGCCTCAATCCTGCTTTTTGAGCCGGCGTTCCTTCTAAAGGAGAAATAACCTGAAATTGTCCTTCCCTTATTCCCACTTCCATTCCTACTCCTTCAAAACGTCCTTTTACATCTTCTAAAAAAGTCTTTGCCTCTTTCGGGTCAAAGAAGACAGTATAAGGATCTTTCAAAGAATTCACCATGCCGTTTATCGCTCCATAAATCATCTTTTGAGTATCAAGGGCTTCGGAATCAACATAATTTTCTTGAATCTCATTCCAAGCGTCCCAAAAAAGAGAAAAATCAACGTCTTTAGGAGGACAGGTTTGACAAACCACTTGAACTTTCCCCAGCCAAAATCCAAAACCAAAAACAGCAAAAATCAAAATTATTATAAAAAATGAAGATATCTTCTTTTTAGAAAAAAACATATATATTCTAAGGACTATATAATAAATATAGCAAATATTTATTTTTTAATCAAATCTTTTCAATTCTTTAGTTTTTAATATTTTGTTATACAATAATTTTTATTTTGCGCTTGACAAAGAATGTTATTAGCTGATAAGATAAAGTAATTTACCAATCGGTAAGTAAGTTCAGTTAATAAATTTCGCCTAAAATTTTATGGCAACAATAACGAACACAAAAAAAGATATAATTCAGGACACCAAAAAAAAGATTATTGAGGTCTCCCGCCGGCTTTTTTCAAATTACAGTTATTTAGGCGTTTCAATGTCAGATATCGCTAAAAATCTCAATATTACCAAAGCTGCTCTTTATTATCATTTTACCGGTAAAATAGAAATTTATAAAAACGTCCTTGACGAAGTTTTTAAAGGTTTAGACAAATATATTGCTGAAGCATTTAAAGAAAAAACCGAAAAGGGAAAACTTCAATCTTTTATTAAAAATTATTTAGATTTCGGTTTTGAAGAAAAGAACTTTATTAAAGCGATGATGTTTAAATTACCATTTACAGATTCCAAAATAAGAAACTATATTTCAGAATTTAAAGAAAAAAACATTAATTTAATCAGTCCCTTTGTCAAGGTTATGGCAAAAAAGAAAAAAATTAACAGCAAACTAATAAGCTTTTTACTAATTGAAATGATGAACGGTTTGATTTTAGAGCACAATTGCGCGAATAAAAACTTTGATTCAAAAAAATTAACAAAGCAGATTATTTCTGCTTTATTTTAACTTATTTAAAAGGTAAATAAAAAAAATAAACTAAAATTATGCCAATAACATCAAAAATAAAACAGAATGTTTATCTCTATCTCCTTGAAAAAGCAATCAGAAATAAAACGGCCAGGAAAATTCTTATCGGCCAATTTGAAAAAAAACTCTTAAAAAAAATGCAAGAAAAAAAAGGAGAATTGGAAGCTGTTCAAATGAAAAAATATGATTGGATAAAGGCGGTAATAGAACGCCTTTTTAAAAATTATGATAAAGGATATATCTCTTCTTCTGTGGTTAAAAAGGCTTTGGAGGTGGTTGGTCTTAATAATTTTTTTAGAGACGAAGTAACGGAAGCGGAAAAAACAAAAATAGCTTTCCGAAAAAAATACGGAGAAGACCCTTCCTTCTTTATAGTTATTTCTCCTACCCAGGTCTGCAATTTAAGATGTAAGGGTTGTTATGCCGCTTCTTCTCCGGAAACCGGAGCTACAATACCTTTTGATATTTTTGATAGAATTTTAAAAGAAAACCATGATATTTTGGGAAGCAGATTCGTAACAATTTCCGGGGGAGAGCCAATGATGTATAAAAGCCAGGGAAAAACATTATTGGATATATTTGAAAAATACAATGATACTTTTTTTATTTTCTACACTAACGGAACTTTAATCACGAAAGAAATTGCTGAGAGATTGGCTAAATGCGGCAATGCTATCCCCCAGATTTCAGCCGAAGGCCTTGAGAAAGAAACAGATGACAGACGAGGAAAAGGAGTTTTTCAAAGAATCCTAAAAACAATGGCTTATTTAAGAGAGGCAGGAGTTCCTTTTGTTCTTTCTATCACCGCTACCGGAGAAAATATAAATACTCTTTTAAGCGACGAATTTTATAAGTTTTGGTTTGACGAACAAGGGGCAAGTTATATGTGGCAGTTTCAGCTGATGCCAATCGGCAGAGGAAAAGAGGCTTTTAAACTAATGCCAACCCCGGAGCAAAGAGTTAAATTATACCGGAAATGGGAAGAATCCTTGAAAAAGGGATATCCAGTAGCTGATTTTTGGAATTCTGGCGTCCTATCAAACGGGTGTATCGCTTATGGGAGGCCGGGAGGTTATTTTTACATAGATTGGAATGGAAATATTACCCCCTGCGTCTTTATCCCTTATTACGAGGACAATATTTACGATTTGTATAAAGAAGGAAAAACTCTTGCCGATGCCTTATTCTCCGATTTATTTAAAAACGGCAGAAAATGGCAGAAAAATTATGGAATAGCAAATCATAAAGAAGCCAAAAATTGGTTAATGCCCTGTTCTATTAGAGACAACTATCAGTATTTTAGAGAAAATGTTTTACCGGAAGCGGCTCATGGAGAAGATAAATTTGCCGATGAGGCAAGAGATTCAAAAGAATATTATGATGGCTTAGTTGAATACGACAAAAAACTAAAAGAACTTACCCAGCCGATTTGGGATAAGGAATATAAAAAAGAATCCAAATAAAAAATATGCTGCTATTCAACGGTATGTTTTAAAAATTAAATTTTGAAGATTTTTTATATCAAAACAGCCCCGCCGAAAGGCGGGGCTGTTTTGGATAAAATTTGCCGCGCAATAAAAAGTTTATACTGAACGAGCAAAGCGAATTGAAGTGTGGTCAATTTTGAAAAAAGTTAGAACTTTTTGCCGCAAAATTTTTATAAATCGTTAAATCAAGCACGACGATTTTACGATTTTTTAGTTTTCAACACTTGACAAGAGATGTCAATTTACTATACTAATAATGTCTTTCGGTTTATCCATAAACTGAAAGGGTATTACATCCAAGGGCAACCTTCCGCGAGGAGGGTTGCTTTTATTTATGTCCTTTTGCGTTCCTTCTCTAATTCCGCTCTGTGTTTTAATTCCTTGCCCCATATATTTTCAATATCCAAGATGTCAGTATATCCATCCGATCCTGTTCTTAATTCTTGAGATATATTGTTTTCAGAAGAAAAAATAAATACTTTTTTCCCATGATTCCTCAAGTAGGTTACGAGAGCTAAAAAGTCAGAATCGCCGGTAAAAAATACTGCTGTATTATATTTTTCAAAATGGTGGAGAGCATCGATGGTGATTTCTACATCCATATTGCCCTTTTCTTCTATGGATTCGCCACTCTTATCCACGATACTAATTCTTTTTAGCTCTTTTTTAATCACCGCAAACCCTAGACCCTTTTTCAAGTATGTAAAAAATTTATGTTTTCCATCCAAACTATAAGGTCTCGTTCCTTCTGCCGGATACGCTGTATAATAAAAAGGTTTAATATTAGTTCCGTTGAACTCTTCCTTAATGTGTTTTATTGTTTTTTCAAAATTTAAGAATCTGCCCTTTGCCTTTAACGCTTCCCATAAATTTGACGCATCAATAAAAACATAAATTACATTCTCATTTTCTACTTCTTTGTTTTTTTGATTAAACATATTTTAGTTTTTTCTATAGTGAATTTGTTCAATTGAAATTTTTTCCCAATAACTTTTTCGAAATATTTCCGGATCACCCATCTTAGAATATGGGATTATTATGTTTTTTGTTCCTATTCTAAGACTTATTTCCACGTCTCCATTTGTAAATTCTTTTCTTAAATTCCTAGGATTACCAGACTCTATATCTCTATCATATATAGAACTTATAGCTGGACAAGTATCAATCCTTTTAGGTTTCTTGGTTCCATCAGGAAAATGGGGTCAGGAGCCTTTTTCCGCCGAGGCGCGGGGTGCCGAGGCGGCCTGCCACAAAAAGGAATTAAATCGCAAAATGTGGACCCAGCGAGATTCGAACTCGCGACCTCCTCGATGCCATCGAGGCGCGCTACCAACTGCGCCATGGGCCCTCTATACAAAAAATAAAGTTTTGGACAACTTCTCCTTTTTATTTCAATTTGTCATTTCAATCTCAAAAAATTTTCAAAGAGTATTACATTAAAAACACGCAAACTAAAATATCCATAAAGGATATTTTATTTATATTGTGCGCCCAGCAGGAATCGAACCTGCAACCACCGGCTTAAAAGGCCGTTGCTCTACCTAATTGAGCTATGGGCGCATATTCGTACCCTCGCTTACGCTTGAGACGAAATTTTTTTTATATCCCCTCTTCTTTCAAATTCTTTAACAGCTCTTTTTGTTTTCTCGTTAATTTTTTGGGTATTTTAATATTTAATTCAACATATAAATTTCCCTTTCCATACCCTGAAAAATGAGGAATTCCTTTCCCGGAAATACGCAATACTTTTCCTGATTCAGTTCCCGCAGGAATTTTGAGCAAGATTTTATCGCCTCTTAAAATTAATGTTTCAATTTCACCGCCCAAAACTGCTTTGGAAATACTCATGGGGACAGAAGTATATAAATCATCGCCTTTTCTCTTAAAAATAGGGTGCTTTTTAACAAAAATTTGAATATACAAGTCCCCTGCTTTAGCCCCTCTCCGACCAGCTTCTCCTTTCCCGGTAATTTTTATCACTTGACCCGAATCTACTCCGGCAGGAATAAAAATCTTAATTTTTTCTTCTTTTTTAATCCTTCCTTCTCCCTTGCAGACATTACAGGGTTTTTTGGGCTTCTTGCCCTCTCCCCCGCATTCTGGACAAACCGTCCAACGAGTAACCGAGCCGAAAGGCGTTCTTTTTATTTGCTGAACTTGACCCGTCCCCCGGCAAGTGAAACATTCATCTAAGGAAGTGCCCGGCTCAGCTCCGCTTCCCTGGCAACGAATACATGAAACCATTTTATATAAAGAAATCTCTTTTGTTTTGCTCTCTAAAATATCTTCCAAGGAAACTTCTATATCAACCTTAATATCCCTGCCCTTTCTAATGTTTTTTTTCTGCCCTCCAGTGTTTCCAAACCCAAAAAAATCTTCAAATATTTCCCCTAAGTCTCCAAAATCAAAACCAATATCCGGTCCTTCTTGAGAGAAATTCCCCCAAGCTCGACTAAAGCCACCCTGCCCGGCTCCTCCGGGAGCGCCGTCAAAGACTTGGCCGAACCTATCATACTGGCTCTTTTTTTCTTTATCAGATAAAATTTGAAAAGCCTCGTTTATTTCTTTCATTTTTTCTTTATCTCCTCCTTTATCCGGATGATATTTATGGGCTAATTTATAATAGGCCTTTTTTATGTCTTCAGACGAAGCATCGCGAGAAATGCCTAAAATATTATAATAATCCTTCATAGTTTAATTCAAGAATATATATTTATACAATCCCGCCTGCAACGCTGTAGCACTGCGGGCAGGAGCGAATCAAGGTTCTCGCCGCAGCGAGGTTCTTCTTTTTCCTTGTATTCCCCTTCTTCAGCGTCCTTTCCTTTAAGACTGCGGGATTCGAACCAGAGTCTAATCGTCTTCCGATTTCTTTTCTTCCTCCTTGTCCGCTTGATTGTCCGAAGAACTTTCAGCGGGCTTCTCTTCTTCAGGTTTTTTTTCTTTTTCTTTTTTCTCCTTCTCTTCCTGTTGAGCTTTTTTGTAAAGTTCCGCTCCAATTTTCTGAATTATTTGGGAAAGCTCATCGCTTTTTTTCTTAATATCTTCTATATTATCATTATCTTTCACTTTTTTCAATTCGGCTATTTTAGATTCAATATCTTTTTTTGTACCGCTGAGATCAGGTTTATCTCCCGCATCTTTGAGGGCTTTTTCGGAAGTATAAATTAAATTATCGGCGGTATTCCTTAATTCAATCAATTCTTTCTTTTTTTTGTCCTCCTCTATATGAAGTTCTGCTTCTTTCTTTATTTTTTCAATCTCCTCCTTGGACATACCGACAGAACCCTCTATTTTAATTGACTGACTTTTTCCACTCGCCTTATCTTTTGCCGAAACATTGATCATCCCGTTAGCATCAATATCAAAAGAAACTTCGATCTGAGGAATCCCTCGAGGAGAAGGAGGAATGCCGTCTAAAATAAATTTTCCTAAACTTTTATTATCGGTTGCCATTGGCCTTTCTCCCTGTAAAACATGGACTTCTACCGAAGTTTGATTATCTGCCGCCGTAGAAAAAACCTGGCTTTTTCCGGTAGGGATAGTTGTATTTTTGGGGATTAAAATAGTGTCAACTCCCCCTAATGTTTCAAGCCCTAAACTGAGGGGCGTTACATCTAAAAGCAAAATATCCTTCATCCCTCCTTCTAATATTCCTCCTTGAATAGCAGCTCCGATAGCTACCACTTCGTCGGGGTTAATTGATTTATTTGCTTCTTTCCCAAAAACATTTTTTATTTCTTCTTGAATTTTTGGCATTCTTGTCTGGCCGCCAACTAAAACTATCTCTTCTATGTCTTTATTCTCCATCTTTGCCTCCCTTAAAACATCTTTCATAACCTTGACCGATTTATCAATATAATCTTTCACCAAATTTTCAAGTTGAGCTCTTGTTAATTTTAGATATAAATGTTTTGGGCCCGAAGAATCTGAGGTAACAAAAGGTAAATTAATTTCTGCCTCCAGTGTTGTTGACAGTTCTATCTTCGCTTTCTCGGCCGCTTCTTTAATCCGCTGTAAGGCCAGTTGGTCTTTTGATAAATCAATCCCTTGGTCTTTTTTAAACTCTTCAATAATCCAACTCATTACTTTCTGGTCAAAATCATCACCGCCAAGATGAGTGTCGCCGCCAGTCCCTATGACCTTAACTGTATCTTCGGAAACATCTAAAATCGAAACATCAAATGTCCCTCCGCCAAAATCATAAACCAAAATTTGTTCGCCTTTTTTCTTATTCAAGCCATAAGCTAAGGCCGCAGCCGTCGGTTCGTTAATAACCCTTCTCACCTTAAGCCCGGCAATTTCACCGGCAACTTTTGTCGCTTTTCTCTGAGAATCGTCAAAATAAGCAGGGCAAGTGATAATAGCATCGGTAATTTTTTCTCCTATTTTTTCTTCAGCGTCTTGTTTTAGTTTCTGTAAAATCATAGCTGAAATCTCAGCAGCTTTATGCCATTTGTCCCCCATTTTAATATCTACCCCTCCGTCTTTCGCCTCTTGAATTTCATAGGACAATAATTTTTTATCTTTTTGAATTTCGGGATCTGAAAAACGCCTGCCAATTAAGCGTTTGGTAGAATAGATTGTATTTTGAGGGTTTGTAATCTGCTGACGCCTGGCTAAAACCCCGACCAATCTTTCCCCCTTTTTAGTTAAAGCAACTACCGAAGGAGTTGTTCTTGCCCCCTCTTTGTTCTCTACAATTTTCGGCTCGCCATTTTCTATTATAGCCATCGCCGAAAAAGTCGTTCCCAAATCAATACCTAAAATTTTCATTTTTTTATTATTTATTACCCTGTCACTTAACTACTAAATTGTCGCGCAATAAATTTGTCGCCAATAAGTAATTAAATAATATTGTAATAATATTGGTTAATTTGAATGATTAATGCTGCCCGCCAAAAAAAGATTGCCGAGCAAATTTAAAAATCTAAATAGGATTTATTTTGAAACTTTTACCTTGGCAGGCCTTAAAACCTTGCCATGGAAAAGATAACCTTTTTTAATTTCCTCAATTATAATCCCCGATTCATAATTATCTTTTTCCACCACATCAACTGCTTCGTGAAAATTTGGGTTAAACCTCTCTTTTAAAGATTTAATTTCTTCAATTCCCTGATTTTTTAAAAAATTTATAATCTGATTTTTTGTCTTCAAAACGCCTTCGGCCCATTGATTGTTTTTTAGTTCTTCCGGAAGTTCTTTCTCGGCAATATCCAAATTATCTAAAACCGGCAGCAATTTCAAAATAAATTCCTCGTTCCCGTACTTTATTAATTTACTAATCCTTTCCGTTTCTTCTTTTTTATAATTAAAAAAATCTGCCCTGGCTCTCTTCCAGCCATCTAAATATTCCTCATTTAGTTTCTGGCATTCTGTTAATTGCTTTTTAATTCCTTCATTTCTTTCTTTGTTTTTTTCTTTTGACTTCGTTTGTTTCATTTTTTCCTTAATTTAATCCTTAATATATCACCATTATACATAAATTTAAAAAGGAAATCAAGAGCAAAGGGTGCGGGATTCGAACTAGAATCAATTTAGCGAAGCGAATTTTATTCAGATTCGAGGCAGGAGGAGTGAAGTGTATCCTCTGGATACATAAGCGACGAGTAACGAAGAAGCTGGATAAAATTCGCCCGCCCGAAGGGAAGCGAAAGAATGGGTCAATTTCCCTGCCCGCATCGGCTACGCCGAAGGCGTTGCAGGCAGGTTCGTCACTCCTCCTTAATCCCGCTTTTAGCGGGACCTTCGTCGTCCTTCCTCGAACTTAACCCATTCTTTCGCTTCTAAATTTGACTCTGGTTCGAATCCCACACCCTAATAATTCCCCCTTGAATTGTTAATAAGTGATTTTCTCTTTTTCTTAAAATTTGCTAAAATAATTTAATGGTTATTACAAAACAAAAAGCAATAATATTTTTATTAATCATTATAGCTATTGCCGCTTTTTTTAGATTATGGCAATTAAATACAATTCCGCCCGGACTTTATCCAGACGAGGCAATGAACGGAAATGATGCTTTAAGCTCTTTGCAAAACTGGGACTTTAAGGTTTTCTATCCAGAAAATAACGGTCGGGAAGGTATTTTCATTTGGCTTATTTCTTTATTCTTTTGGCTCTTTAAACCAAGTATATGGGCTTTCAAGTTAGTTCCTTCTATGTTTGGAACATTAACCGTCTTTGGCTTATATTTACTGACGAAAGAATTATTCTCTCAATATTCAGAGAATCGTTCCCGTTGTATTGCCTTGCTTGCCAGTTTTTTTCTGGCGATTTCTTTTTGGCACATTAATTTCTCCCGAATCGGTTTTCGGGCAATTTTAGTCCCTTTTTTCTTAGTTTTTGGTCTTTATTTCTTATTCAAGGGATTCCGGGAAAAAAAAGCAGTATATTCAATAATATCCGGCCTCTTTTTAGGTTTCGGTTTTTATACTTATATTTCTTATAGATTTGTAGTTCTCCTCTTGTTAATAATTTTAATCGGTTGGTGGCTGATTTATAAGAAAGTAAAACTCCAAAAAAAATATTTATTTCTTGTTTCTTGTTTCTTGTTTTTTGTTTTCATTGTCGCTCTCCCTATTGGAATATATTTTCTAAAAAATCCCGGAGATTTTTTTGGCCGAGCAGCTGGAGTATCAATTTTCTCTCAAGGAAATTCTATATATAATTTAGCAAAATCTCTCCTTCTTCACTTAGGAATGTTTAATTTCTACGGGGATGGGAACTGGCGCCATAATTTTGCCGGCTCCCCTCAATTCCTCTGGCCGGTTGGTTTATTATTTCTGTTTGGAATTATCCTCTCAATAAAAGAATTAATAGTTTCTATCATAAATAAAAAAAACCGTTCGCTGTTTACTGTCCATTGTTTGTTGTTAAGTTGGTTTTTTATAATGCTCCTGCCCGGCGTCTTAAGCTATGAAGGAATTCCTCATTCCCTCCGCGTTATCGGCATAATTCCTGTTGTTTATATTTTTACCGCCTTCGCCGCTTATTGGATTTATGAAAAAATAAAAGTATTCTTTAAAACAAAATATCAAAAAATCGCTTTTTATGCCTGCTTGTCAATTTTTCTTTTAACTATCACTTACGCCCAGTTTGATAAATACTTTTTTCAGTGGGCTGAAAAACAGGAAACGAAAAACGCTTTTTCTGAAAATTATGTCAAGATAGGAAGATATCTTAATTCTTTGCCCGATGATATTCAAAAATATGTAATCGTTAATCAAGGAGGAACCCCTGTTCCCTATCCCAATGGAATCCCGATGCCCGCTCAAACGCCAATGTTTATGGAAAGGACAAAATTTGCTAATATACGTTCAATTTATTTGTTGCCTGAAAACTTAAATCAAGTTAAAATAGATAAAGATAAAGAAACTGTTATCGTTCCCCTCCAATGCGACCAAAATCTATTCTTGGAAATCCAGCAAAGATTTCCTAACGGAGAAATCCAGGAAAAAGATGGGGTCTGGGTATACGAAATTAATTCAAAAATCAAAATGCAAAATGCAAAATGAAAAAACAGTGGTTTTA
>CAYQNN010000012.1:0-3988 GCA_964418955.1 uncultured Candidatus Saccharibacteria bacterium
AAAAATCTCCGATTAGAACAATCTCTTCAAAACCAAATTTAAAAAATTCTATTCCCCTTTAAGTTTTCTTCTGAGATTTTGAAGAATTTCAGCAGCAACATCTTTTCCGCCTAAACCAAAAGCCAAACCGCCAGCAATTACAATCAGTCCTATAATGCCTTGCACTATAATCTGAATTAAGGAAGGAGTTACTTTCAGTTGGACTAAAATGGCTAAAATTGCAAATATCCAAATTGACCACCTTACAATTACCCCAACTATGTGTCCATATCCAACCCTTGTGCTTTCAACTGCCGCTCGGACCAATTTTTCTAAAATATCAGCTATAATCACGGCTGCTACAAAAATAGCAGCGGCAACAATTACATTCGGCAGATAATTTAAAACGTTCTGTAAGAAAGAAGCGAACTGGACAAGTCCTAAAATTTCAACGGCAGCCAGAAGAAATGCAATCACTAAAATCCATTTAAAAATCGCGCCAATAAAAGAGGAAGCGTCTACCTTGATATCTGCTTTTTCTAATGCTCTTTTCCAGTTACCCTTTTCAAAAATTCGGTTAAATTTGATTTTCTTCAAAATCTCGGATACGATTTTGCCAACAGCGATTGCGACAAGCCAGCCAATTAAAAATACGATGATTGCTCCAATCAGCTTCGGCGTAAAATCAATAAAACCGACCCAAAGACTCCTAAGAGCATCGCCGGTTAGTTGAAACCAATCAATAACCATATTATTATTCTAATTATTTAAATAGTTCCCGACCTTTATACCTATATTATCAAAAGCCAAGATAAACAAAAAGAGCTGCCCTGTGGATAACTTAAGCGAGCGTAGCGAACGAAGCTCCGTATCAATTTTACCGTATAATATAATAGAGTTATTTTTTCTTAAAAATTTGAAAGACCCTTGTAGTCCGCGTGTGCCGAATAGGCGCATTCTTACCCCGCCGTAGGCGGGGTTGGGCGAAGCGGATTACCAGCGCGCTGTGTTGTAAAATTGATGCGGGGTTCCCTTTTCGCCCGTTGTTAGCCAAACCGTCTAATTTTACATAAAAAACACTAAAAACATTAGGATATAAAAAATATTAAAACCGAAAATACGGTTGCTATTTTTTGTCTGTTATATTTTTTGTCGCACAATAAAAATCTTGTCTTAATAAAGACCGCAAAAAACCGTCTCCCAAAAAGGCAGGACGGCTTTTTGTGGACCGTGCCAGACTCGAACTGGCGATCTCCTCATTGCAAATGAGGTGTTCTACCACTGAACTAACGGCCCTTCTTTTAGATTAGAAACGCTCAAATTAAATAGTTCAAGCTTTCTCTCTAATCCTACTAAATTTAATTCATCAAAGCAAGAAAAAAGACCTCAAAAACTAAAAGTTCGAGACCCCGACTATACACAATTTCAAATATCAACTTTTTAGGTAATAAAAATCGCCAGAATGAATAGGTTTTTTATTCTCTACAAAAAAAGCGCGGCTTTGCCGCGCTCTAAAGTATTAAAGATAGAAAAATCTTTAAACTCAATTAACTATCTTTCGTTGTTGCCAAAAGCCTTAGTGCAATACGGCTAAGGATTAGCATCAAGAGGAGCCCTTGCGATCATTATTTGCAATAAAGCATGAGCTTGCTGGATATCATTATCCATAATAGTTTGTAATAAACGGAGATAACGAAGTTCGTTATCAGAATATAAAAAAAGCCGCGAGCGCTTATCTTCATCAATTTTCACTATATCAGAATTTCGCAAAGCCTGATTGTGATAGATAGCCCCGTTTAGATCTGTTCGAAATTTTTTAAGCTTTTCTTGAGTAATAATTTTCTGGTAGTCAAAACGGACAAGATAAAAATAAACTATCGCTTTTTGGCTAGCTCGGTAGAGCGTCTCAGCGTTAACCATGTTTGGATTATTGGTATATATCTCTGCTTTTTCGTGTGCTTCCTTAAGCGAATGCCTGATGGCGTCCTCTATTTCCCTAGATATAGCTTCGGGTTCAAAAATAGGAGTTGGCCCCTCTCTGGAAAGCTTGAAGCTGTAAAGCAGTTTAGTAATTGCTCTTGACGCCATTTTTATCCTTCTCTGGCTCAATTTTTGCTTCTTACTTTCGCTTCTATCAACAAAAATCTTTACATCTTCTTTGGATAAACAATCCTTTTGTATATGTCCCAACTCCTTTGCAATATTTGGCGACAGTAAAAAAGAGGGTGTTTCTCTGCCCTGCATGTGCCGAACATATCTACGCAGCATCTCTCCATAAGTAATCTCGGCTTGAATGTAATTTTCGCCTGGTTCAGTTGCGAGTTCAACGAGTAAAATAAGACTGTCATTTACATTACGTAAAGCTATCCTTTTTGCCTCTTTCCTTATTTGCGTAATTAAAAAAACTGAAGCTAAAAATACTACTACTATTTCTCCTATTGCGATTTTTTGGTTATTCATTTTCTTATCCTTTCTGAATTCCTGCCCATATTCATTTGTTAAAAAACTACGATTTTCTGAATGGTTTACGTTAACAATTTATAAATTTCTGTCAAGCATATGCGCTTAACGAGGACATAGGTAACACTTTGTGGCATTTTTTCCTAAAAAGGCTCCTGACCCCATTTCCGCAGCTGTGGAAAACTATTGCTTGACATTATATTATGTGCTATAGTGAAAGTGGCTCTTGGAGGGCTTTGGCCCTGTCACGGCTATCCAAGCTGTAGCCAAGTGCCACTAAAAAATACCGCAAGACGGTATTTTTTAGTTTAGTCAGAATCCGGATTACCGGCATACAATATTCTTTTACTTCCCAGTTTATCAATGTTCCAATAAGGAATTACACTCCAAAAATATCTCTCTCCTCCAAAAACTTCTTTTATAATAACTTTTATACGAACGTTCTCTAAAACAGCAATAAACTCATAGAAAATAACATCTTTCATAATATATTTCCACTTACCACTTGTTTTATGAGGCTCGAATCGTTTTGTTCTCCAAATCCCTTGAAGTGTATGTGATTTATTTAACACTTGTGGGGCAAGATACAAAAGTTTCAATCGAGGATATTGATCTTTCTGAGCACGGGCTTGTTGATCGGACTTAAACTTAAGATGACGGAGTCCTTTTGCATTAAATAATACTTTTTCTTTGAGATATGGACAATAAACCGAATTGAGTGTTTGATATAATCTTTCGGCCTCGTCTCGAACTTTTTTAAAATTCTCTTGATTAAAATTAAATTTCCCCATTTTTCTTATTCCTCGATCAATTTTTTGATTTTTTATTTAAAAAGGCTCCTGACCCCATTTTTACTGGTCATATCTTTTATTCACTTGACAAGGAGTATCAATTCGCTATACTGAAAATAGAATTTGGGATTTTCCCACTGATTCCCGCCAGCAATGGCGGGATGACTTTTTTATTAAGTGTTGTAAAAATCTAAAAATCTTTGCTTTACTTTTTGAAAATCTTTATCAGAAAATAAAACGAAAATGACTTCTTTTATACCGTTGTTTTCTTCTAAAAACTTCTTAACTTCTTTTAAAGCAATCGGCACTGCTTTTTCGATTGGGAAACCGTAAGCACCGGTTGAAATTGAAGGAAAAGCAATTGATTTAATTTTGTTTTCAATAGCTAATTTTAAAGAGTTTTTATAACAAGAAGCCAATTTTTCTTCCTCGTCTTGATTTCCTCCTCGCCAAATAGGTCCAACGGTATGAATTATATATTTTGCTAGTAAATTGTATCCTTTGGTAATTTTCGCCTCGCCGGTTTCACAACCACCCAATTTTTTACACTCCTCAAGTAATTTAGGACCAGCTGCTCCGTGAATTGCTCCATCAACCCCTTCATCGCCCAAAAGAGTTTTGTTGGCAGCATTAACTATTGCCTCTGCTTTCACTTTGGTAATATCTCCTTTTATTATGCTTATTTTGCTCATATCACCTCAACTTCGGCCTAAATTTTGATTATTTCAAATAAGTAACTGTAAGTACTGGGCTTTTTC
>CAYQNN010000012.1:3998-9520 GCA_964418955.1 uncultured Candidatus Saccharibacteria bacterium
ATAGTCACATCAACTTTATTTGACTTCTGAGCTGCTTTTGCCAAACCTTCTGTTAATAAAAATACATCGTTTTTAGATAATACGATTCCACTCTTTTATACCTTTGATATAAAGTCTTTGAAGTTTGATATTTGTTTTAGTTGAAATCCTCGGCATAAAATTAATTTTTTAAGATTTGTTAATTAACTCTTCGACTTTTTACTTTATTTTCGCAAATTCTTTTTCATGGGTCTATTTTTACGTAAATTAAATATCACGATCTTTTTTAGATCTATTATGATATTTACATAAAACTTGAGCATTTTCTATAATAGTTTTCCCACCTCGCACATGAGGAAGAATATGATCAGCCTCATAATCTTTCCACGAAACCAAAGATTCTTTATCGCTCTTTCCTTTTTTTAAACACATCTGACATAATCCTTTATCTCTTCTATAAATTCTTATTTTTTCTGCTTCGTTGAAAGTGCGTTGTTTATCTTTTAAAACTAGGGTGATATTCTTTTTCTTTGCAAATTCAAAAAACATCTGCCGTAAAATTTGATCACGGATTTCAATATTGCTTTGATCCATCTGTCTACTCGTAGAGAACAACAAAATATCTGAATCATCATCTGAAAGATCAGACCATCTCGGATAAAATTCATCGATTAAAAAATTATGAAATAATTTTTTAATCGAATCGTCAACAATATAATGCTCTTTCAGGTGCCGTAATAATAAGTAAAACGAGATTACTATATATTCTCTTTTTAATTCCTTTAACCCATTATTTTCATCTATCATGGGGTCATTTTTGAAAATTTCATAAAATGTGTTCATTACTGCTAATGCGGATTTTGCTATGCCCTCATTTTGAAATGAGTCATTACCCACACCATCAGGAACAATATTATCATCAATAAATTCTACCACAGATGTATCTTTTAATTCCATCGGACCTTTAGCTTTCTCTAATAGAAGAAATCGTGTAAGCAATAATAAATGCTGCATCCTATTATTATCTCGATTATATATTTTAAAAAATTTATGTTTATAGGAATTGCTATCAATCGGCTTATATTCTACAAAATCAAAAGTGATATCATCTGCGTATTTAACGACAAAATTACGTGAGAGGCTGGCAAGTCTCGCGTGCGCAATTTCTATAAAATTAAGAGATTCTCCTTGTTGTAATCGCCAAAATATTTCAGTGGCAATCTTCTGATGTTCAGAATTTTTTGGATCATCTATACCTTTAACTATATCAGCCGAATATTTCAGTTCTCTTTCAATAAATCTACGCATTTCAGGCTCTAATTCCTCATAATACTTATCAGGCAAATCAGGATGAACATCCTGTAGTGATTTTGGTAGTTTAATTTTGTTAGCAAGAAATTCCTGAACAGTAATAATTCGTTGTTGTCCATCAACAACTTCACTAACTGACCTGTTTTCATTAAGACGAACTTCGCGAATAACTATTTTGGGAATATAGTATCTTCGAAACAAACTATCCAATAATGCTTGTTTTTTCTTTTTTGACCAAACATTCTTACGCTGGTATGGAGGACGTGTAATAAAATCATCAGCATAGTCAAAAAATTCTTTTATTGAATAAAGTTGATCTACGATTGTATATTCTGGACGCGGATTAAATGGCATAAATTTATTTTATTAATTTTTTTAAATGCTTTGGCTAAAATTGCTTGGTTTGATTAAAGAATAAAGATTAAAGCGAAAACAATTATAAATATCACTGAATATTTTAACCAATCGGTCAAAGTCATTTTGGTTGATAATTCAATTATTTTTTTCTGCCAATTTCTAACTCGTTGAAGCTCTCCCTCACCACAGTCAGGAATTAAATCACCGCTATCGTTAGTTATCCTCGTTCCTTTAAGTTTAGTTATTTTTTCTTTTAAAGAAGATGTTGAAAAATCAAGGTAATAGAAATAATCAAATCCTGGCTTGCGAGGATTTAACCCTCTTATATAAGAACTAAAAAATGGAAGGGTTCTATTCGCCTCTTTTTCCAGCCTTGCCCTTTTATCTAACAAAACTGGTAATGCTATTGATAATAAAATTATAGAAACCTTATTTAGTTCCAAGGTAAAACTAATCTCTGTTTCTTTCATAAACTGAGTTAATACATAACAAAAAATGATAATTAGTAATATATAAGATATTAAATAAAATTTATATTCGTTGTATTTCATAAATTTTATTTCTTAATTAATTCCGTTTTTATTTTATTCGAATTATCCTTCTTAATTGTTATTTTAGTTCTATCCTTAGAATAAATTATTTCAACTATTGCTCCTTTATCAATCAAATCTGTTATCACCTTAATTTGATCTGGCGTAAGAGATAAATTATTTAATTTATCCATGAAATTATTTCTTTCTTTTCGGAGGAGTTAACTTTCTCCCCGAAGCCGACTCATATTCTATTCCTCTCGGAGACACCCTAGCAATAATAGGCGTGGCTCCACTTCTTCTTGCACTTTGTTTTAAACGTCCCAAATCTTTAGACGAAGGACGGGCCGTAACGCCGCTTCTTGTTGCCTTAACTTGAATATTCCATTTTGTTCCTGATGGAAATTTAGTCTTAAGATCTGCCGCTCCTCGACTCCCAACACTTCTCGTCACCTTAGCCCCACGAGATCTAAGGGCTTGGGCTACTTTCTGTTCTTTTTTAACACCAAATTTAATTTGTTTTGTCATTTTTATTTAAATTTAATTGATTATTTTTTTCTCGACCTTTTAAAAGTTATCCACAGTTGACGCTCTTTTATGTTCACCAAATGTTCGCTATAATATAATTGTAGCAAGTATAAAAACCCAGTCAAGTAATATGCTTACAAAAAGACGAAAACAAATCCTAGATTATTATAAAAAGTATATTAAAGAAAATGGTTATGCCCCTACTCTTGAAGAAGCAAGCCGTCATTTTAGATTATCTTCAAAATCAACAATACATAAACACTTAGAATCTCTAAGGACTGAGGGTTATTTAGATAAATTAGATTATCGAGCCCGAGCCATTAGTGTTTCGGAAAAAGAACCGCTAGTTAAAATTCCTCTATTGGGCATTATAGCTGCCGGTCAACCAATTGAAGCAATCCAAGATAAAGAAATAATCGCTGTTTCCCAAAATAAACTTCCTTGTTCTGGCGAATTTTATGCGTTGCGAGTAGTCGGTAATAGCATGATCGATGAAATCTTTCATGTCGGCGATATTATTTTAGTTTAGCAACAAAGTGTTGCTGAAAACGGACAAAAAGTCGTTGCTTTAATAGATAATTATGAGGCAACTCTTAAAAAATTTTATAAAGAGCGTCGGCATATTAGATTACAACCAGCAAATAAAACTCTCGTGCCGATTATTATAAAAAAAGACAGAGAGTTCGCTATACAAGGTATAGTCATTGATGTAATAAAAAACGAGGACGAATTAAAAGCAGAAAAAATTTTAACATCAAGGGAAATTAAAAGAAATAATAAATTACCACTTAATAAAATAATTTTGGGCGATTCTGTTAAAGAATTAAGAAAATTATCTGATAACAGCTGCGATGTGGTAATTGCCGATCCGCCTTACAACATCGGAAAGGATTTCGGGAATAATCACGACAAAAGAGAATTAAGCGACTATATCAAATGGTGCAAGAGCTGGATAAATGAATGTATACGAATTATGAAACCAACGGGAACACTCTTTATTTATGGTTTTAGTGAAATATTGGCTTATTTATCCTGCGAAATTCCTATAAATAAACGATGGTTGATTTGGCATTATACCAATAAAAATGTTGCATCTCTAAATTTTTGGCAAAGAAGCCACGAGGCAATAATTTGTGCTTGGAATGGTAAGTCTATTTTTAATCGAGATGAGGTAAGAGAGCCTTATACAGAAGGATTTCTAAATGGAGCAGCTGGAAAGGTTAGGGCGGGAACCGTAGGCCGATTCAGCAAGGGGGGAAAAGAAACTATTTACAAGGCTCATGAGAGAGGCGCTTTGCCACGTGACGTTATTAAAATTCCTGCCCTAGCAGGAGGAGCAGGAATAAACGAAAGATGGTTTTTATGTAGGACTTGTAATGATGTATTCGAGCCGCAAGAGCTAAAAAAACATAAGAATCACAAGATTATGAAACATCCGACACAAAAACCTCTTGAATTATCACGACGGCTTATTAAGTCAGCGATGCCTAAAAAAAATGGAGTTATTTTGGTGCCATTTGTAGGCACGGGTTCAGAATGTGTCGCGGCAAAAGAATTGGGTCAAAATTATATAGGATTCGAAATAAATCCTGATTATATAAAAATCGCAGAGAAGTGGCTTGGGAAAACAAAATTTATACCAAAATTATTTTAATTTTTTATCTATCTCCTTTTTCTTTTCTTTAAAGATGTAGGGAGTAAAAACAACAAAACCATTTTTAAATGCCTCAGTTCTCTTGTCTTTTAAAAATCTTAAATAAGGTTTCCTAAATTCTCCCTTTTTCGTCTTTGGATCTGACAAAGAAATAGGAACCTCGTATTTAATATCTATTGATTCTCCCCCAAGCTTACTTTTTCTCGGTAAAGGCTTTCTACTCATTACTCCGCTATAACTCGTTTTCTTGACTTGATAATTAAGAAAATACTCCTTATACTTTACCCGTATATCAGCACCTTGACTATCTAATTCTGCAGACATTGAAACTGCTCCCTCACCAAAAACTGACTCAGCTACATATCCGGCATGTATTTGTGTTATTAAACCAGCCCAAGTTCTATAAATTCTCGCCTTGAGACCACGATAAAAACAATTTTTACACATAGTCGATTTCAATCTAAATTTTTCTATCTGTTTCCTTTTTTCTTTTAAATACCCGTTATAAAAGTCATCAAAAGATATAAATTTTTTCTCATCCCAATATACCTTATATAATAGCTCAATAGCTTGGATATTTTTACTTAAATCCATTTCAACAATTTTAATATGACTATACTTTTTTCTATAGCTTTGTAGATCTACCGTCTTTAAAAATTTATTAAATTTCTCTAAATACATATTAAATGAAAAAATTTATATCTTTTTTGTAAATTTTAGCTAACTGTTTCAGCTCTGTTATATCAACCCTTCTCTCTCCTCTTTCTATTTTGGAAATATAAGATTGAGGCTTGCCTAACTTTTTAGCAACCTCTGTTTGTTTTAAGCCAGCTTCCTGCCTGGTTTTTTTAAGTCCCTCAATAATTTTTCTATGCTCTTTTGTATAAATTGACTTTGGCATGATAATACTTTTATTGTATATCCTATTGTAGTATAACCCAAAATAGGTTATAAAGAATTGCACTAATCTTCTCGATTTCTAACACCCTCAAATATTTTATCTTTGTTCTTTCTGGTTGAAGCTAATTCAATTCAAATTGAATAAAAGTAAGAACCTTGCCTTCGGCAAGAACCTTGATTCGCTAAGGTAAAATATATATTCTTGAAATAAGAACCTTGCCTTCGGCAAGAACCTTGATTCGCTAAGGTAAAATATATATTCT
>CAYQNN010000012.1:9620-10300 GCA_964418955.1 uncultured Candidatus Saccharibacteria bacterium
TGAAATAAGAACCTTGCCTTCGGCAAGAACCTTGATTAAAAAAGTCGCAGGAATAGTAATAACTATTTACTGCGGCTTTGCCTAGGTGGCCAACAGACCATTTTGTCTCTGGCGGTTTGTCTCTGGCGGTTCCGCCAAGATTCCCACCTTGATATTGTAGGTATCTAGTGGGATTTTGTACGTTTTGTCTGTGGCTACCAATAAAGAACAATAATGCTTCTCCTTATTTCTTGATTAAACAACAAAATTTTAAAATAACCTTGTATGATATTTGTATTATAGTAAACCCACAGAGTTTGTCAATACTTGTCTCGCCGCCGCACAATTAAAATATAAATTAAAAGTATTTTCAATGCTTAAATTTATATTGTGGGTGTGGATGGAGTCGAACCATCTACCTCCTCTTTATCAGAGAGGCGTTCTACCGTTGAACTACACACCCATATTTATAAAATTTTAGCAAAAAATTGTAAAAATGTCTAATAAAAAAACCACGGTTGAGTGATTAAACCCAGACCGTGGCTCCAAGGAGACGATAGCTAACTGAAAACAGTTAGCTACGCCATGAAGAACCATAATAGTAATAAAAAGAGCTATACTGTAATATAACGCGCTCAAAATAGCTTGTCAACCCTGTGTACTGGTTCATATGATATGATACACTTTGAGGTCTTTAAAAA
>CAYQNN010000013.1:0-9882 GCA_964418955.1 uncultured Candidatus Saccharibacteria bacterium
GATCTTTTTTATCAACCAGGGAGTTAATTACGCTTGATTTTCCCGCATTGGAACGACCGAAAAAAGCAATCTGTGGTAAATTGTCCCTTAAGCTGTAATCATCGCCAATAACTCCTTTGGCAAATTCCGCTTTTAATATTTTCATAATTCTATTTCATTCTACCAAAAAACCGCCTTCTTGGCGACTTTTTATCAATCTCGATTTACTCCCAGTAAATCTCTAATTTTTAGAAGATTATTATTCGTAAAATTATTTTTTATATCCAACTATTAAATATAAAATTCCAACAAGTAAGGAAACCAGCATTTGCGTACCGGAACCTTTTCTAACAATTACGAGTGTAAATAATCCTATTAATACAGATATCATTAGTAAATAACCCCCTATTTTTTCATATTTCAATCCTAAGGCCAGGCCGATAAACATCAACGGAAAAACGGTCAGCCAAAGATTATCATAAAATGTATATTCTGGATTAATAAATGGCAATGGATTGCCATAACCAAAATAAAAAGGCAAACCTCCAACAATAATTAGAAGCGCGATTATTCTTGCGGTCCATTTGATTATTTTTAGATTTTTTACTTCCATAATTTCTAAACTATTATTAATTAATAATCTTTCTTTATTCTATCAAAAGTCTAGAGAAAAAGGTGTCAGTTCTGATTACCTTAGCGTAAATAAAATGTTTCTGACACCTTTTTCCTCACTTAATTTTAGTTAAATCTCCATTAAGAATAATCGGTTTTACTCCTAATATCTCTTCTTTATAAGATAATTCTGGAATTTGATTTAAAAGATATATTTTCTTTTTCAGGAAAAAGGCCAGGCCCATCTCCATTAGGGTGTTGCCGCCAATATAACCTTTAACATCCTTTTTGTCATAATTTGTAACCAAAATAGCGTCCGACCAGGCAACTTTATCAAAATGTTCAAGAACAGCTTCCGCTTTTCTATCCCAAACCCATTTTTCATCCTCATTTGCTGCCCGTCTTATCTTATAGTATTCCTTAACTGGAATCAAATTTCCTTGTCCGTCTTTTAGTTCAAGAGGCCATATCTCTACTTCGTGCTCTAATTTTTCTAATTTTTCTTTTACAGAAAGTATTTCATCTTGAAACGCAATACTTCCGCAAAGTGTTATTTTCATAATTAAAAATTATGCTTCTTTATAACCAACATCTCTTAACATTTCAATTATTGTTTCTAAGGGTATACCACCTAAGAGATTATAATAGCTCCCCTCTATTCTTTGGACAAATGACGAACTAAGATGTTTTATTGGGTCATAACCTAAAGAATAGGCATTAAAATGGGGGTCTTCGTTAAGATATTTGTTTATTTCTTCTTCTGAAAGTTCTCTCATAAAAACATTTGTTTTAACAATTCTTGAGAGTGTTTTATCTGAAGCCGTATTTATCATATGAATTCCTGTATAAAATTGATGGTTATTTCCAGAAAGAGATTTTAATCTCTGGAAATTTTCTTCTCTTGATTTGGGTTTTTCAAGGATTTGACCATTAAAATAAGCAACAGAATCCATTCCAATTATAATAGCGTCTGAATGATTCTTTGCTACTGCTTCAGCTTTTAACTTTGAAAGCTCTTTTATCAATTCTTCGGGATTATTTCTTTCCAGTTGAGATTCATCAACATTACTCCCTTCAACTTCGAAAGGAATACCCAAATATCCAAATGTTTCTCTGCGATAGGGCGATGTTGTAGCTAAAATTATTTTAGACATATATTTTTTTGATCTAGGCACCTCAGTCACCTGACTTAGCATTTGTTGGCTGCGGGATTTGGATTCGCCCGGTCATCCGACCGGGCGAACCTAAATTGCTGGCAACCTCGGTCTAGAACCGAGATTTTAAGAGTGATTTCGGGGCTTTTCGGCGTGTTCCACTGACGGGTCTCGGTCACCTCTGCCCAAACAGCATCTGATTAAAAATCTAGCCGTGTTAAATCGGGACTTGGGCCATCTAAAGAAATTTTAAAACACTTGAATCGTGTCAATATGTCCTCTTTGTTGCCCGTATTTATCATTCCGATACTCACTCTAATAGGTTCGTCAGAAACTTTAAATTCTGGCGGAATTGGAAAGTGATAGGATTTTACCATAGGATCTTTCACCGGATCATAAGTTATGCTCAATATTAATTCGTGCCGATTCATAGGAAGTGGTTTCTGGGTTATTTTAATATTTACCTCCCTCCCAATAACTATCTTTTCCGGCAATAAAAATGAATTATTGTCTTCATTATCAGCCGATATTAATGACATGGGATTTCCTTCAACTAAATTTACTTTTACTGTCACGCGTCGATTGCCATCATCGCCTACAACAATTTCAAATAGGTCGTGAACAAGAATTACTACATTGGGAGAAGCTCCTGAAAGAGGAATAAAACCAAATAAGATCTCTTCTCCCGAAGAAAGAGATCTTTCGTATTGTAACAAACTGTTTTGTGTTGTTGATGCTAATAAATATAAACCATCTTCCTGTTTTTGTAATTGACCAAGCACGGGAATCCACTCTGAATCGTTAAATATACAACTCTCCGCTTCTTCAAAATTTTGACTAACTTGTGCAGAAAAATCACCGGGTTTTATCTTTTTAAAATAAGTAGTAATATCTGAAATCGTAACGTAATCTCCTTCAACAAACATATTCCATGCGCTGGATAAAGTCATGTAAAGGATAAACAATCCTGAAACAGGGGTCACTATATATTTTATTAAAAACGATTCTTTATTAAGCCATTTTGGGAGTTCTTTTTTGATCATAATTACGTGAATCTATTAGCTCATTGCTATACAGCTCGGTCGGCCTCGATACTGCGCTGACTCGTGCTGTGTACCCCAGTCTAGAACCAAGGTTTTAAGGTGAGTTTTGGGGCTTTTTGGTGTGTTCCACTGACCCGTCTCGGTCGGGCTATAAATTATTGAGTTCAGCAAATAAATCATTTTTTTCTTCTTTTATTCGAAGTACTTCGGGTGGATACAAAAGCATAGTTTCCTTACCTGTTTTTAAGTCTTTCTGAATAAACCTACCATCCCTTATTAACATTTCGACATCTAAATCGCCTTGACCGTAAGGATCTCTTTTCCCTTGATATAGCTGAAAACGCGAACCCAGATTATCTATTATTGCTATTTGAGCAAGACCTCCCACAGTAGATATTCCTAACGATTTTATTTTCCCCATTAAGGCAGTTGATATTATTGCGGCTTGAAAATCTAAAGAGGGCAAAGCTTGTCCAAACTGCATTTTCTTAAAATCTTCTTCTAACCCTACGATTCCTGGCTCACCGCTTCCCATTATCACAAAAGGGAAAGTAGGGACGTTTCCTACTTTTATTTTTACCTTAAGATTTACTTAATATGTATTTTTTCGCTTCAAGATTAATCATCCTTTCACCAAGAGATTGCAAAATTTTAAGATCTGGTAAAATAGGATACTTAGTTTTTTCTATATTAATAATACCGGATGTCATTAAATCATAATATTCAAATTTTTTCTCTGTTGTTTTATACCACCTGTTGAGCAATAATAAATTCTTTTCATCATTTTTAGTAAGTAATATTATTTTTTTCAAATCAATCGTAAGTCCTTTTATTATTCTTTCAAAATCATGACCATAATATGTCCTTAACTTTTCGATATCGGCTACTCTTGAGGCAAGAAGGATTGATTTAATTATTAATTCAAAAGAACGAGTATACAAAAAATAAGCAGGATAATTTATTCTTTTTCCAGTATCTAGTTTTGTTGCCAATTCTGCTACTTTAAAATAATCCTGAGCAAATAAATAAAAACCATACGGCCCAGTATTAAATGTTGCTGGTTTTACTTTCATTGTTGTGTTAACCATTCTTTAGGCGAGACACAAACCTAAGCCGTGCATCTCAATCACCCGACTTAGCATATGACGGCTGCGGGACCAGGACTCGAACCTGGATACCGGCTTCCAGAGAGCCGTGTCCTACCATTAGACGATCCCGCACTACAAAAAATCCAGCGCAATAAAACAAATTAAATCTTCAGATATTTTCTGATGGCAATCATGCTTGAGATTACTCCCAAGCCGATTCCGGTAGCAAGCTGAATTAAAATTAATGCCCCTAAGTTACTGACAAATAAACTGAAAATGCTTATTTCCGGGACAATTAACTTAATTTTGGGGCTTATTAAGAAGCAAAGGCCAAGGGTCGTTAGAAGGGCAATTAAAGCGGCTAGGGAGCCGATAATAACGCCCTGGACCAGAAATGGTCCTCTAATAAACCAATTTGAAGCGCCAACCAGCCTCATAACTTTAATCCCCTCTTCTGAGTTATTAATCGCTATTCTTATGGCATTAAAAGCAACCAAAATTGCAATTATTCCTAAAACTGAAGCAAATAAAATTCCTGCTTTATTGACATTAGAAATAATTGAAAAAATCTTTTCAATCACCGGCTTTCTCTGGTGGTAGTCAACTTTATTAATCAAATTGCCAAAAGGGCCTGTCTCTAAAAATTTTGTAACCTGTTCATATTGGGATGCCTGCCAGGCCTTGATGTTTAAGGAAGATAAAAATGGATTATTGCCTACTTCAGTCAAAGATTCCATTAAGACCGGGTCATCTTTGTGTTTTTCAATAAACCTCTCTAAAGTTTGTTCTTTTGAAATATATTCTACTTCCTCCACTTCAGGTATTTTAGAAACTGCCGAATTAACCAGAGAAATATCTTCCAGACTAGCATCTTCGTTGAAATAGACAGAAATGTCAACTTTTTCTTTAATATCAGAAATTAAAATTTTTGAAGCCGGGTTTAAAAGAAAAAGAAAAGTCGGCAGAGAAATAACTATAACCATAATAAAAATAGTCGCCAAGCCCAAACTGATATTCCTTGAAAAACCTTTCCAGCCACTGTTTATTATTCTTTTTAACGAAATTAACATAATAATAAATGATTAAATTATAAAATAAAACGCCCCCGTTCTTCGTCCCTGACCACTTTGCCGTTTTCCAGGGTGATTACTCTTTTCCCTAAACTATTGATTACTTCTTTGTCATGAGTAGATAAAATAACCGTCGTTCCAAGCTCATAGATTTTTACTAAAAGCCGGATAATATCAAAACTGTTATAAGGGTCAAGATTCCCGGTTGGCTCATCGGCCAAAATAATATCAGGCCGGTGGATAAGAGCCCTGGCAATAGCCACTCTCTGCTTCTCTCCTCCGGAAAGCTCTTTGGGAAAATTATCAGCCCTATCACTCAGCCCGACAACTTCTAAAACCTGAGGAACATCCCGTTTAATATCTTTATCGCTTGCCCCCATTATTTCCATTATATAAGAAATATTTTCGTAAGTCGTTTTAAAAGGAAAGAGTTTATAGTCCTGAAAAACCGTTCCAATTCTCCGCCTAAATAAAGAAAGCTGGCCTTTTTTTATTTCAGAAATATTCTGGCCGTCAAAAAAAATAGTTCCGTTGGTTGGCTCCTCTTCGGCTAAAATCAATTTAAGTAAAGTCGTTTTGCCTGCTCCTGATTTTCCGACAATAGAAGCAAATTCTTTTTTGTTTATTTCAAAAGAAACATCATCTAAAGCGATTATTGGGTCGCTTCCGCGATGAGAAGGATAAATTTTTGTAATATTAGATAAAGAAATCATTTGTAGAATAACTATTTTTTAACTTCTGCTGATATGAACTCGTCTAAATCGCCGTCTAAAACATTTTCCACATTTGATGTTTCAATTTCTGTCCGAAGGTCTTTAATTAATTTATAGGGATATAGAACATAAGACCTGATTTGATTCCCCCAGCTTGCGGAAACTGTTTTCCCCTTAATTTCTTTTAGTTCCTTCTTTTTTTCTTTTTCTTTCAACTGATAAAGCTTAGCGTATAAAATTTTCATTGCTTCTGCTTTATTTAAGCCCTGCAAGCGCTCAGATTGGGAGCTTACCGTAATTTTAGTTGGCAGATGGGTAATTCTAACGGCTGATTCTCTCTTATTGACATACTGGCCGCCGGGTCCGGAAGCGCGAAATACTTCTATTTTTAAATCTTCCGGCTTTATTTTAATTTCCTCCTGCTCTTCTTTTCCTATCTCCGGCAATATTTCAGCTAAAGCGAAAGAAGTATGGCGAAGTTTCTTGGCGGAAAATGGCGATTGGCGAACCAATCTATGAACTCCCGTTTCCCTCTTTAGAAAACCGTAAGCATAAGATCCTTTGATCCCCAGGGTCGCTGATTTAGTCCCAATTCTTCCTTCCGGTCCCCCGCCCTCGCCGAATGATTGGTGGATAATTTTTGTTTTAAATCCTTTCCTCTGACAATATCTTTTAAACATCCTTAAAAGCATTGTTGTCCAGTCCTGAGCATCAACCCCTCCCGCTCCGGCATATATCTCTAAAATAGCATCGTTCTGGTCGTACTTTCCTGATAAGAAAATTTTGATTTCTTCTTGCTGAATCTTTTTCTCTATTTCCCGGTATTTTCTTCCGACATCTTCTGTCAAAGAATTATCTTCCCTGCTTATCTTTGTTAATTCTTCTAACTCATCTGTTTCTTCTTTTAATTCTTCTATCCTTCCGATATCCTCTTTTAAGCTGCCTATTTTTTTGCTGACTTTTGTCGCTTTCTTTTTATCTTTCCAAAAATCTTTTTTTTGAGCTGTTTGCTCAAACTCTTTTAGTTTTTGCTTTTTTTTATCCAAGTCAAAGGCAGTCCATCAAATGATGGAGTCTTTTTTGAAGTTCTTCAATTTTTGAATCTAAACCTAACATGAAATTAAACTTTTCGCGGGATATATAGCCAGCGGTCAGATTCGGACTGACGGCCTACTCTTTACGAAAGAGTTGCTCTACCCCTGAGCTACGCTGGCAATTTCAAGCGGGATACGAGAATCGAACTCGCGTCTCTTGCTTGGGAAGCAAACGTATTGCCATTATACTAATCCCGCCAATCTTAGCGATTAAATATGCTTTTTACTAATTCCCACAAGCTTTTATTTTCTTCTTCATTCTCATTATTTTCTTCCTCCGGTTTTTTAACGACTACTACTTCCTCGCCTGGCTTTTTTAAATTGAGTTGGTTGCGCGCTATTTCTTCTAAGTTTTCCTCTTTTCTCGCTTGGGAAACTTTATTTTCTAGTTCCCCTTTCTTTTCCTCGGCATGCTTAATTTTTTCTTTTAAAACGCTAATTTGGGCAGTAAGCTTCGCCTTTCTTCGGTTTATTTTTATATTATTGACAACTAAAAACGAAATAGACAGCAAAAGCAGAAGGGCAATTAAAACGGGAAAAAATACGTTTTTATATTTTTTGCTCTTTTTTTTGTTTTTTAATTTTGCTATCATATACAAATGAAATTCAACGAACAAAAATTTTTGAGAATATTTTGGATTGTTGTCGCCTCCTTAGTAGTTTTAAGCATGATTATTTGGACGGTAGCCCCTCTATTCCGCTAAGCCCGGCAACCACTTTTATTATTTTAACACAAAAGCTATTTGTTTTCAACTTTGATTTTAGCCCACGAATCCGGTGGGCTTCATCCTTTAAAAACTTCCAAAAATACTTTTGGAGGAATCCTAATTTTTCCTCTTTCTTTTAATTTTTTCTTGCCTTTTTTCTGCTTTTCTAAAAGTTTTCTCTTGCGAGAATAATCTCCGCCATAGAGAGAAGCAGTAACATCTTTTCTTCTGGCTTTAAGCGTTTCTCTGGCAATAATATCTCCCCCGACTATCGCTTGGAGGGGAACAGAAAATTGCTGGGGGGGAAGGTTCTCTTTCAACTTTTTAACCAATTTTCTTCCTTCTTGCTGAGCTCTGAATTTAGGAACAATTTTGGAAAATGCTCTTTCTTTCTCTCCGGCAATTAAAATCTCCATCTTAACCAAATCTCCTGTCCTGAATTCTAAAACTTTATAGCCCATAGAGCCATATCCCTGACTAAGGCTTTTAATTTTATCATAAAGATTGGTTATAATCTCTTCTAAAGGAATTTCATACATCAAAATTACTCTCTCGGGACTAATATATTTTGTTTCCACATAATTCCCTCTCAGATTCTTAAAAAGGTCTAAAACCCTCCCAATATATTGAGAAGGAGTTATTATTTCTAAAGAAACCCAAGGTTCTTCGGCTACTATATTTTGCATTGAATTCGGCCAATCATTAGCCCCATAAATAAATTTTTCATCTCCTTTCTGATTAATAATTTTATAAACAACAGAGGGGGTAGAAATTATCAAATTTAAATTAAACTCTCGTTGGAGCCGCTCGGAAACAATTTCAACATGGAGAGTCCCTAAAAACCCGCACCTGAAACCCCTGCCCAGCGCCTCTCTTGTCTCCGGTTCAAAAATAAGAGAAGGGTCGTTTAATTTCAATTTTGAAAGTCCTGTTTTTAATAAATCAAAATCATCAGGATTTTCCGGATAAAGGCTGGCAAAAATCATCGGCTTTGGCTCTTTATAGCCAGGCAGAGGAAAGACCTCTACCTTCTCTTTTGTTTGTAATTTTATGATTGTATCGCCAACCCGCACTTTGCTGGGTTCTTTAATCCCGGTGGCGATATAACCAATCTCGCCGGAAGAAAGTATTTTCTCCGGGAAAAGTTTCGGCTTAAAATAACCCAGTTCTTTTACGTCTGCTTCAATTTTAGCGGCAAAAAGAGATATTTTTTGATTATTTTCTACTTCCCCTCCCACAATCCGAACATAAGCAATTATTCCTTTATAGGAATCGTATTCCGAATCAAAAATTAAAGCCCGAAAGGGCTTTTTTTCTTTTTTAGGAGGAGGAATTTTTTTAATCACTGCTTCCAATAACTGGCGAACATTAGCGCCGTTTTTGGCAGAAATTTTTATAATCTCCTTTTCGTCAATTTTTAGAAGACTGGCTAATTCTTTAATCGTTCTTTCAACATCTGCCTGAGCCAAATCTATTTTATTTACTACTGGTATAATAACTAAATCCTGTTTCTGGGCTAAATCTAAATTTGCCAAGGTCTGCGCCTGGATTCCTTGGCTGGCATCAACTAACAATATTGCTCCCTCTACCGCCGCTAAAGAGCGGGAAACCTCATAGGAAAAGTCTACATGCCCGGGGGTATCAATTAGGTTTAAAATATACTTTTTACCAGAGAAATCAAATTCCATCCTAACCGGCTGCATGCTTATCGTGATTCCCCTTTCTCTTTCTAAGTCCATCATATCTAAAAACTGGGGACGCATTCTTTTTGAAGAAATAGTAGCCGTTAATTCTAAAAAACGGTCGGCCAAGGTTGACTTTCCGTGGTTTATATGAGAAATGATAACAAAATTTCTAATCTCTGTTTCCATAATTATTACTACTTTAAAAATGCCGATTTAATGGTTTTTAGTTCCGGCGACTTGAGAAAAAAAGTTATTAAAAAATAGATAAATATACCGACCGTTCCCGCCAAAATGGTCTGTAAAAAAACGCCGAAAAAGCTGGACATATTAACGAAATCAGCTGAAATCTGTCTGACAAAATAAGTAATAAGAAACATTAAAAAACCGGCTATCAAAATTTTTATTGTGGAAGAAATAATTTCTTTGATTCTAAGCTCCCCCATTTTCCTATAAAGAAAGACTAAAAGTAAAATCGCCTGAAATAAGGCGGCGGAAGAAAGGGCTAAGGGAAGTCCTATCACCTCAATATTTTCAATCCCTTGCAGTTTCAAAAAAGCTGCGGAAAAATTGCTGAATGGATTAGGAAATCTTAGAAGAAAGACAAACAAGAAACAAAAAACTATATTTAAAAGCATTGAGAATATTCCTATTAATACGGGTGTTTTGGTGTCTTGAAGAGCAAAAAATGCCTTTGATAAAATCGGTATTACGCTTTCAGCAAGAATGCCAAAACAAAA
>CAYQNN010000014.1:0-9763 GCA_964418955.1 uncultured Candidatus Saccharibacteria bacterium
ACTGGAGCCAACTACCTGATTTTTTTACAATCCCTTCTTTTAAGCCGGTGTTTACAATATCGGCTAAATAAGAAATTCCTTCGTTATAATAAACATCAAGTTCGGTTATCTTGAAGGGAGCGGCCACTTTATTTTTAACTATTTTAGCTTTAATCCGGCTGCCAATAATTTCATCTCCATGTTTTATTTGGGCAATTCTCCTTAAATTAATTCTTACCGAAGCGTAAAATTTTAAAGCTAAACCCCCTGATGTTGTCTCCGGATTTCCAAACATAACTCCGATCTTCATTCTAGTCTGGTTTAGAAACACAATAGCTGTCTTGGTCCTAGCAATAACTCCGGACAATTTCCTTAAAGCGGAGGACATCAACCTCGCTTGAAGCCCTATCCTAAATTCGCCCATTTCTCCGCTAATTTCCGCTTTAGGAGCCAAAGCAGCCACTGAATCAATTATAATAACATCAACCTCTCCCGAACGGACTAAAGTTTCTACTATTTGTAATGCCTCTTCTCCTGAATCAGGCTGAGAAATTAAAAGGTTATTAACATTTACTCCTATTCTTTTTGCGTAATCAGGATCTAATGCATGTTCAACATCAATAAAAGCGGCTACTCCGGATTGTTTCTGGGTCTCAGCGCAAATATGTAAAGCGAGAGTACTTTTACCGGTAGATTCCGGCCCATAAATTTCAACTACTCTCCCCCGAGGAATCCCGCCTATGCC
Organism: uncultured Candidatus Saccharibacteria bacterium; assembly: GCA_964418955.1. Lineage (GTDB taxonomy): Bacteria > Patescibacteriota > Minisyncoccia > Minisyncoccales > GWA2-38-27 > CAYLWZ01. The sequence continues at coordinate 725 of CAYQNN010000014.1, forward strand.
TAAAATTTTATCTAAAGAAATAGAGCCGGTTGGAATAGCGCCTATATTAACTGGCCTTACATCCTCAAGTTTCATAATCGCTCCTTCCCCAAAACGCTGTTTAATTTCATCTATTGCTTCCCCTAAATTTTTTTTCTCTGAATTTTTATCTTTTTTCTTTGCCATAGTTTTATTCTAACAATAAAATTCCAAATGTCAAAATTTTAATATTAAAAATTAAAAATTTTTAGATTTTCTCCCATTCATCATTATCTTCCGAAACTTCTGATTTCTTTTCTTCCTCGCTCTTTGTATCTCCGTATACCTCTCTCGGTTTTGCCCCGTCCGCCGGACCCACTACTCCCTTTTCTTCCAGCATATCAATTAATCTAGCCGCCCGGGCATAGCCAATCCGTAATCTCCGCTGCAACAGGGAAGCAGAGGCCTTTTTTGATTCGATCACTAATTGTTTTGCTTCTTCGTAGAGAGAGTCATCTCCGTTAAAAAAGTTTGTTGATGCCCTTTCCGAATTTTCCTCGCTTCTTTTTAACTCTTCAGTTAATTCGTCATCCATTTTTATTGCCTCGCCTGACTCCTCGTCTTTTAAAACAACATATTTAACTACCTTTTTGACTTCTTTTTCGGAAATATAAGCTCCTTGAATTCTTTTCGGCTTTGGTATCTGAGCAGAAATATAAAGCATATCCCCCGACCCAAGAAGTTTCTCCGCTCCCGACGTATCCAAGACCGTCCTTGAATCAACTTGAGAAGCAACTTGAAAAGTAACCCGCGAAGTTATGTTTGCTTTAATTAAACCGGTAATCACTTCTACCGAAGGCCGCTGGGTAGCTACAACTAAATGAATGCCTACCGCTCTGGCCATTTGGGCTAATCTGACAATTCCTGCTTCAACTTCTCTTCCTTTAGCCGCCATTAAGTCGGCTAATTCGTCAATAATGACTACTATAAATGGCAGGAGTTCCGCTTTATCTTTTAATGCTATTTCATTATAACTTTTAATATCTCTTGCCCGGACTTCCGCTAAAACATTAAATCTTCTTTCCATCTCTCCCGTCAGCCACTTTAAAGCGCTTATCGTCTTTTCAGCATTATAAATCACCGGGCACAAAAGATGAGGAAGATTATTATAAACAGGGAATTCAACTCTTTTCGGGTCTACCAAAATAAAGCGCAAATTCTCCGGCCCAGCGCTCTTGCTAAATGTGCTTGGTTGATAAAGAAGGCTTAAAACTAAAGAATTTAAAAAAATTGTTTTGCCCGAACCGGTGCTTCCAGCCACTAAAAGGTGAGGCATTTTAGTTAAATCAGCATAAACAGGAACACCCGAGACGTCCCTGCCTAAAGCAATCAGAAGATTTGAGGAAGATTTTTGGAAATTGGAATTTTCTATTAAATTTCTCAAACGAACACTGGCTCTAACTTTATTCGGAATTTCAATCCCGACTAAAGACCTTCCAGGGATAGGAGTTTCAATCCTGATTGGATGGCTCGCTAAGGCAAGTGATAAATTACTGGAAAGATTGGTTATTTTTGATAATTTTATTCCTTCGGCCGGCTTTAAAGTATATTGGGTAACCGTTGGACCAATATTTACTTCCGACATCGTTACCTCCATGCCAAAATCATAAAGGGTTTTCTTAATAATGGCTGAATTTACTTTCGTATTGCCGCTGGTAGGAACCCCTCTTTCTGGCTCTAAAAGATTAAAAGGAGGATGCTGATAAGAAAAAAGCTTAGCCCCGTTTATTGATTTAGTTTCTAATTTTAAAGGAACAGCTTGTTTTTCTTCCCCACCCGCTTCGCGGGTACCCGTTTCTTCCTGATGCGAAATATCTCTTACTTTAAATTTAGGACTAAAGATTCTTTTAATAATAGACGGTTTGTTTGAAGTTGGCCCTTTTAGTTCTTCTTCATCAAGCTCCTTTTCTGGTTTTTTCTTAGAAGGAGCTAAAAACTGCCAAAGAATTAAAGATCCAATAATAAGCAACGCCAAAAATATAATCCTGGCGGCTAAAAAGCCAAAATACTTTAAAAGAGGCCAGCTTAAAATATAACCAAGCCATCCTCCTTTTCTTATTTGAGGACCAAAAGTCCCTAAAATTCCGCTAATTCCAAAAACCAAAATTAAAATACCTAAAATTATTGGCCAAAAAACTTCTTTCTTCCCTTTAAAAAAATTTCTATCTCCTTTTATTTTCAAAAAAGCTAATCCGCCCAAAATAAGAATCAGAGGAATTGTGAAAACAGATTCCCCAATAAAAAAACGGGAGCTTTTCATAAAAAATTCACCCGCTTTTCCCGCTTTTTTAAAAAAACTCAAAGAAACAAGGGCTGCTGATAAAATCATTAATATCCCTAAAATCATCTGCTTAGTTTCCCCTGGCAAAGCAAATCTACCAGGTTTTCTTCCTTTCTTAAATTGCTTTTTAAACTTTTTTCGTTTACTCTTTTTAGACACAGCTTAAAATCCCAATGGCCAAAACCCAATGCCAATCAAATCCCAATTCCCTAAATCCCAATTATTATATTATTTGGTTATTGGGGTTTAGGGCTTGATTGGCTATAGCCCGATGGGCTCGCCCATATAGGGCTCATTGGCTATTGGGATTAGGATTTATTTTTTGAATCCGGTTCCCGCTGGTATCAGTTTACCAATTATTACGTTTTCTTTCAAACCCCTCAATTTGTCTTCTTTGCCTTCAAGGCAGGCCTTAATCAAAACTCGGGAAGTTTCCTGAAAAGAGGCGGATGACAAAAATGAATCAGTTGTAAGGGAAACTCGGGATATGCCCAAGAGAACAGTAGCAGCTTTCGCCTGATTTTTTTTCTCTCTTTTTGCTTTCTTATTTTCCTCAAGAAATTTAGCTTTCTCAACGATCTCTCCGATTATAAAAGGAGTATCTCCCGGTTCTTTTATTTTTACCCGAGAGAACATCTGGCGAATTATTGTTTCGATATGTTTATCATGAATAAATGCGCCCTGAGAAACATAAATTTTTTGGATTTCATTCAAAATATATTTTTGCGCTTCTCTTTTGCCTCTCGTTTTAAAAACCTCCTTCAGTTCCAGGCTCCCCTCGCAAAGCTGTTCTCCCTTCTTAATATCTTGTCCTTTCTCTACTAAAATTGCCGACTTAGAGGGAATTTTATATTCAATAACATTTTTTTTCTTATTTTTTTTGGAAGTTTTTGGATTTTGCCCCGTTATTCGACGAGGCACACAGTCGGATGACTGAGTAGTTTTTATCTTAATTATTTTTTCTGGAGTTATATCTAAAACCTTTCCTTCTACGAAAGAAATCTCTGCTTTTCCGCCCGGTATTCTCGCTTCAAAAACTTCTTGTACCCTTGGAAGGCCGAAGGTAATATCTCCGCCACCCGCTACTCCGCCGGTATGAAAAGTTCTTAATGTCAGCTGGGTCCCCGGCTCACCAATCGCCTGAGCGGCTATAATCCCCACCGCTTCTCCTAATTGAACCAATTTATCTCGCCCAAGACTCCAGCCGTAACATTTCTGGCAAATACCTCGAACGGACTTACAAGAAAAAGGAGACCTAACTACAATTTTTTCAATTTTTTCATCTTCTATTTCTTGTACTGCTTCCCAGTCAATTATCTCGCCTTTTTTGACAATTATTTTATTTTTTGCTTTCTTTGATTTAACATCTTCTAACGCTGTCCGGCCAACAACCTTATAGATAAAATTTTGACCCAACTCATCGGAGTCCTTCCGTAACAACTCAATCCCTTCCTGTCCTCCGCAATCCTCTTCTGATATTACTACATCGTGAGACACATCAACAAGGCGCCTGGTTAGATAGCCGGCCGTTGAAGTGCGGAGGGCGGTGTCTGCCGTTCCTTTCCGCGCCCCATGAGTAGAAATAAAATATTCTAGAACATCAAAACCTTCCTTAAAAGAGTGTTTTACCGGCAGTTCAATAACTTGGCCGGCTGGATTAATAACCAACCCTTTCATTCCTGCCATTTGAACCGGCTGACTCCAAGAACCTCTGGCGCCAGAATCAATCATTGAAAATACCGTCCCGGTACTAGGCAAAGTTTTCGGAATAAGCTTTTCTAATACTGTCTTCGCCTTTGCCCAAACTTCAATCACTTTGCCGCTTTTCTCCTCTTCAGAAAGCAACCCTTTCTTAAAATGACTTTCAATTAACTCAATTTCCTTTTCGGCGCTTCTAATAATTTCTCCTTTTTCCGGAGGGACAATTAAATCATCCATGCCCCACGTTATACCGGAAATAGTAGCTGATTCAAAACCCAAATCCTTAATCTTGTCTAAAGTATCCTCTACTTCTTCTTGACCGTATTTATCAATAACTTGACTAGTTAATTTTTCTAATCTTTTTGTATTTACTGTCTCGTTAACAAATGGATAGCCATCAGGTAAGGTTTCGTTAAATAAAACTCTTCCAACCGATGTTTTTATTAACTCCATTTTTTCGCTTTTCTTTTTATTTTCTACCGGGAGATATATCTTTGTTTCTGCTCTTAAACCGATGAGTCCGGATTCATAAGCTAAAATTGCTTCCTCTGAACTGGAAAAAATTTTCTTTTTTTTCTCGCTGAAAGCGGGATCAATTTTGGTTAACCAATAACAGCCAAGGACGATATCTTGAGTTGGGCTAACAACCGGCATGCCATTTGCCGGCTTCAATAAATTTAAAGAAGACAACATAAGCTTTTTTGCTTCTTCTTGCGCTTTCTCGCTTAAAGGAAGATGAACTGCCATCTGATCCCCATCAAAATCAGCGTTAAATGCCTTACAAACCATCGGATGAATATGGATTGATTCTCCTTCTACTAAAAGCGGCTGAAAGGCCTGAATGCCTAAACGGTGAAGGGTGGGAGCTCTGTTTAAAAGAACCACCTTATTCTTCACCACTTCCTCTAAAATTGCCCAAATCTCATCTGTCTGCTGTTCTATCAGTCTTCCAGCTCCTCTAACATTATAAGAAAGTTCTTTCTCTAAAATTTTCTTGATGACAAAAGGTTTAAATAATTCTAAAGCCATCTTTTTTGGAAGTCCGCACTGGTGAAGTTTTAATTTAGGACCGACAACGATTACCGATCTCCCTGAATAGTCAACTCTCTTTCCTAAAAGGTTCTGCCTAAACCTTCCTCGTTTCCCTTTTATAATATCGGCTAAAGATTTTAAAAGTCTTCTCCCCCCGGTAGTAGCCGTCGTTAAAATTCCTTTTCTCATACTATTGTCAATTAAAGCGTCTACCGCTTCCTGAAGCATTCTCTTTTCATTCCTAACAATAACTTCCGGCGCATCAATTTCTAATAAATATTTTAGACGGTTATTCCGATTAATCACTCTCCGATAAAGATCATTTAAGTCAGAAGAAGCGTAACGACCGCCGTCTAATTGAACCATTGGTCTCAAATCAGGAGGTAAAACCGGCAAAACTGTCAAGAACATCCATTCTGGCTTAATATCGGCTGCAAGCATTCCCTCTAATAGCCTTAATCTTCTCAAAAGTTTTCGACGAATTATTGTCGTCTCTTTTTCTGCTCTTTTCTTTATTGTTTTAATCTCTTTTTTTAAATCAATTTTCTCAAAAATCTTTCTTAATGTTTGCGACCCTGTGCCTGCCTCAAAAACTTCTCCATATTTTAAAGAGTAATCATAATATTCCACTTCAGAAAGAACCATTAAGGGTTTAATTTTTAAAACATCTTCCTTTGTCTTATTCTTTATTTTTCTTAGTTCCTCTAAAGCTACTTTCAACTCTTTCTTGTTTTTAACTTCTGCTTTTTGTTTTTTACTTTTTATCTTATACTCTTTCTCAATTTCATCTTCTACTTTCTTCTTCGCCTCTTCATCTACGGTAGTTATAATATAAGCGGCGAAGTAAACAACTTTTTCCAGCTGTTGCATAGGAATATCCAAAACCATTCCTATTCTTGAAGGAATGCCTTTTAGAAACCAGATATGAGAAACGGGACAAGCTAACTTAATATGGCCCATTCTTTCCCGTCGAACAGAAGATTTTGTTACCTCAACCCCGCATCGGTCGCAGATTACGCCTTTATAGCGAATTCGTTTATATTTTCCGCAATAACATTCGTAATCCTTTGTCGGGCCAAAAATCTTCTCGCAAAAAAGCCCGTCTTTCTCAGCGCGCTGAGTTCTATAATTAATAGTTTCCGGTTTTGTAACCTCGCCGTGGCTCCATTTTAAAATATTTTCTGGCGAAGCAAGTTTTATTCTTATTGCCTCTAAATCAGTTGCACGCATAGCGCAATAATTTTTAATTTCTAATTTTTAATTTTGAAACTGTTTTGAAATTCATTCATTGAAAATTCATTGGCCATAGCCCGATGGGCTTGCCCATATAGGGATAATTGATAATTGATAATTATCTTTTCTTTTCTTCTCTTGGCTTTTCTTTTACTTCCACAGCCAAGCCAAGCGATTTTAACTCCGCAACTAATAAATTAAAAGAAGCGGGAACGCTGGGGTTTTTAATCGGTTCCCCTTTCAAAATTGAATCATAGGCCGCTGCCCTTCCTAAAACATCGTCTGATTTTATAGTCAGCATTTCTTGAAGAACATTAGCCGCTCCGTATCCTTCCAGGGCCCAAACTTCCATTTCGCCAAATCTCTGACCGCCAAATTGAGCTTTTCCTCCCAATGGCTGCTGGGTGATAAGAGAGTAAGGCCCGATAGAACGCATATGAATTTTATCTTCAACCATATGAATTAGTTTCATCATATATATATAGCCGACGGTAATCTTTTGGGAGAAAGGAAGACCGGTTCTCCCATCGTGCAAAACAAGCTTCCCGTCTTCCGGAAAACCTGCTTTTTTCAATTCTGCTTTAATATCTTTTTCAACAGCGCCTGACATAGAGGGAGTAATAGCAATATATCCTAAATTTTTAGCAGCCAATCCTAAATGAGTTTCTAAAATTTGGCCAAGATTCATTCTTGAAGCCACTCCTAAAGGATTAAGAATAATATCTATTGGCGTTCCATCTTCTAAAAATGGCATTTCTTCCACTGGAACGACTTTAGAAATACATCCTTTATTCCCATGGCGGCCGGCTAACTTGTCTCCGACTTGAATTTTTCTCATTACCGCTATTTCCACTTCAATCCTCTTTATAACGCCTGGGCTTAATTTATGTCCTTTTTCCCGGGCGAAAATTTTTACTTCTATTACCCGCCCTCTCTTTCCATGTTCCATTAATAGAGAAGTATCTTTGACATCTCTTGCTTTCTCTCCAAAAATAGCCCGCAATAACCTTTCTTCAGCCGTCAAGCCCGCTTCCCCTTTTGGAGAAATTTTTCCAACTAAAATGTCATTAGGACCAATTTCTGCCCCAATACGAATAATACCTTCCTCGTCAAGATTACTTAACTTTTCTTCCGAAACATTAGGGATATCACAAGTAGTTATTTCCGGACCCAATTTCGTTTCCCGAACATCACAGGCAAAATTTTCAATATGGATTGAAGTGTAATAATCATTCTGAACTAATCTTTCTGATATAATAACTGCGTCTTCAAAATCCAATCCCTGCCAAGAAAGAAAGGCGACTAAAATATTTTGTCCTAAGGCCAATCTCCCCTGAGAAATAGAACCGCCGTCTGCTAAAACATCTCCCTTTTTCACTCTTTGTCCTTTTTTAACTATTGGCTTCTGATGAAAGCAAGTATATTGATTGGTTCTAATAAAACTCCTTAAATTATATTTTCTAACTTTTTGATTTTTACATTTTAATTCTATATAGCCGCCGGCTATTTTAGTCACCAGGCCATCCTCATCGGCAATCACCTCTTGCCCAGAATCCCAAGCCACTCTCTCTTCTAATCCGGTAGAAACCAAAGGAACTTCCGGTTTGACTAAAGGAACTGACTGGCGTTGCATATTTGAGCCCATAAGAGCTCTATTCGCGTCATCGTTTTGCAAAAAAGGAATAAGAGATGTCCCGATAGAAATAAATTGTTCGGCTGATACATCAATAAAATCTATTTTGTTTCTATCCACTAAACCCGGCTCTCCTTTTACTCTTGCTTCAACTATTTTAGAAATAATATTCTTTTTTTCATCAACCAAAACGCCCCCGGAAGCAATATTATATTTCTCTTCCTCAAAAGCGTTAAGATACTGGATTTTAGAAGTAATTTCACCTTTTTCAACCTTGAAATAAGGAGTTTCAATAAATCCGTAAGGATTAACCTTGGCAAAAGCAGCCAGATGATTAACCAGCCCGATATTAGGGCCCTCCGGCGTCTGAATAGGGCAAATCCTTCCGTAATGCGACGGTTGAACATCTCTAACTTCAAATCCTGCTCTTTCTCTGGTCAGACCGCCGGGACCGGTAGCTGATAATCTTCTCTTGTGTTCTAATTCTGCCAAAGGATTTTCATTGTCCATAAATTGGCAAATTTGGGAAGAAGTAAAAAATTCTCTAATAACCGACATAACCGGACGAGCATTAATCAACTGAACCGGAGACAGGTCTTGAATATCTAAGGTTGACATTCTATCTTTTACAATTCTCTCCATTCTCATCAGGCCAACTCTTACTCTGTTTTGTAAAAATTCTGCCAAAGCCCTTACCCGTCGATTGCCCAAATGATCAATCTCATCCGGCTTGCTGTTTGGGTCGTTATTTAATCTAATAATTTCACCTATCACTGCCACTATATCGTCGGGATTTAAAATTCTATCTTCCGGAGTTATGTTTTCCCCAAAATTTTTTCCGGTGTCTTTATCTTTTAATTCCGAAAGGCGCTGCCACATTCTCCAACGGCCAACTTTTGATAAATCATACCTGTCAAAATTAAAGAAAGTGTTTTCAATCAACTCTTTGGCTGTATCCGGGGTAACCATATCCCCAGGTCTCAATCTTTTGTAAATTTCCACCAAAGCTTCACCTTGATTTTCAGCGCTGTCTTTAATTAAAGTTTTATCAATATAGTCTATTTCTCCTCCTTTTCTTACATCTTCAAACTTTTTTTTAATCTCTTTTTCTGACCAGCCACCAAAAGCTTTTAGCAAAGTA
>CAYQNN010000015.1:0-9645 GCA_964418955.1 uncultured Candidatus Saccharibacteria bacterium
TAGGAGTGAAACGGCTAAATCCTTGCTGGGTGCAAGAACAAATCAAAAATTTGGGATATACGACTCGAATTTTTGAAAAAAGTAGTTCGCATAGATAGATGATCACATAAAACAAAATTCGGCTTACGGTCTTGCTAGGATATTAAAAAACCTCCCGCTGTTAGCGGGAGGTTTTTTAATTTGGGTTTGTTTTATTGAAAAAATAGAGTTACTCCTATTTTCAATGTATAAAAAACCGCCCTTAATTTTAAGAACGGCTTAAAGAATAACAGTTTTATCTATTGATCCTAATGGACGAACTGAATTTAATACCGAAAAAAATAAGAATCTTAATAATAATGGAAAACACTATTATTAAGATTAGATCAATAATAAGAAAGTGTTTTTTTTCTAAACCCAACGAAGAAGGTAATAATAAGTAAAGAACGAATGAAAAAGTTTGAGCAATAAAAAAACCAAAAACGAAAGACCAAATAATAACACTTTTCTTTTCTTTCTTGCTTATTGTAATCATCGTGTCTCTCCTTTCAAAAACTCTCCATTTTCTTATTTCAACGAACTATTCCTCACTATATACTCATCATTTAGATTTGTCAATAAAAAAACCGGGAGAAAAATCTCGGTTTTTATTTAAAGTAGTTTCTGGTTGCTTGCTTGGGCATCCAAGGCCTCATTTGCTAATCTATCCGCTTCGGTGTTTTTTTCCCGCGGAATTCTTCTGAATCTTATTTTTTCGAAATCAAAACGCAGGTTCCAAACTTCTAAAAACAAGCGTTGGATTTTAGAATCTAAAATTTTATATTTCCCGTTTAATTGTTTTACCAAAAGTTCGGAATCAGACCTAATTTCAATTTCAGAGTTTTTTGCTAATTTTTTGCCGAACACCGCTTTAAACTTTTTTAAAGCAAAAATTATTGCCCCGTATTCAGCTTCATTGTTAGTAAGATTATCTCCCAAATATTCAGAATATTGCTTTATACTCTGGCCTTTTTCATTACAAAATACTACCCCGGCCGCTGCCGAACCAGGATTACCCCGTGAACCGCCGTCTGTATAGATAATTATCTTCTTCATAAATTTACTTAAAGTATTTAGTCAAACACTCTTTAAATTCTTCCAAATTTTCGTTTTTTATTCTAAAACCGGCTGCTTGAGGATGCCCTCCGTAGGTAATTAAGTTTTTAGAGCAGCTTTTCATCGCTTCAACAACATTATATCCAGACGGCGCTCTAATACTGCCCGGACTTTCTCCTTTTCCTTTCTTATATAAAAATACCGGCCGCTGATATCTATGAGAAATAATTGAAGCTGCGGTTCCTAATAAAATTAAATGCCAGTCGGAACTTCCTTCAAAAATAATTGATCCCTTCAGCTTCTCAGGAATTTTATCTTCAAGCAAAAGTATTATTTCTCTTATTTCTTCCCGTTTTTGAATATTCTTTTGAAATAATATTTTCGCCAACTTTTCTGCTTCTTTGATATCCGAAGAAGTCAAAAGTCGGAAAGAAGCCGGCAAGCCATCTTTGACATCCGGGATATTCAAAAGAGAATTCATCTTGTTAACCTGCTGGATTGAATTCAGAGAATCAAACGATTTTATATTTAACAAGGACTGAATCCCCGGCCGCCAGCTTTCCTTCAACGAGCTTAACCCTTCTTCAATTATTTTCTCGTTATCTGCAATTCGAGGCATCATATCGGCAATAGTGGCCATAGCCGCTAATTCCAAAAAATTCTTTCTCAAAGCGCCGGTCATCTTTTTTCCCAGAAGAACCTCGCTTAATTTAAAAACAAGCCCAACAGCGGCAAATTGTTTAAAGGGATATTTGTCTCCCGGTTGTTTGGGGTCAACTACAACTGACGCATTTGGAACTTTTCCCAATATCTCATGATGGTCAACTATTATTACCTCAATTCCCAATTTTTTGGCAATTTTTACTTCTTTAAAATTTCCGATTCCGCAATCCACGGTTATTAATAAAGCAGGGGAATATTTTTTCAAATAAGAAAGGGCCTTTTCATTTATTCCATAACCGTCTTTTTCTCTATCGGGAAAGTAAACTGTTGTAATTTCGCCATTTAAATTTTTAATTGCCTCCTTTAAAATTATAACCGACGATACTCCGTCCATATCAGAATCGCCGTAAATAATTATATTTTCTTTAGATTTTATCGCTAACAAAATCCGTTTTGCCGCTTTTTTCAAGTCTTTAATTTCAGCAGCCATTTATTCTTCTAAAACTTTTAAGCCCAGCAATTCGTCACCCCCAAGAAAACTTAACATTGCCCCTCCTCCGGTTGAAATATGGTCAAACCTTTCTCTTAAATGGAATTTAGACAAAGCGAATATAGTATCCCCTCCTCCGGCAATTTTAAAAGCTCGATGATTTCTGGTAATTGCCTCGGCAATCAATTTTGTGCCATTTTCAAATAATGGTTCTTCAAAAAAACCTAAAGGACCAGACCATATAATCGTTGCGGCCGATTTAATAATTTCCGAAAACATTTTAACGGTCTCGGGACCGACATCCAAAATCAACTCATCGGTTCTTACTTTTCCAGCTGCCGCTTTTCGAATATAAAGACCGCCTGTTTTATCGGGAGAAATAATCGCGTCTATAGGAAGATGAAATTTAGTGGATGTTAAATTTATATTTTTTATATCGCGGACTGCCTCTTCCGGCGGCCAGGCCCTCCCGATGCAAATTCCTTTTACTATTAAAATAGAATTGGCTATTTTTCCACCGATAAGCAAATGGTCTGCTTCTTTTAAAAAATGCTTGATAACTTTAATTTTGCTTGAAATTTTTGCTCCGCCAATAATAGCTACTAAGGGCCGCTCTGGCTTTTTTAAAACCCTTGAAAGAACATTCACTTCTTTCTCTAATAATAATCCCGCTGCCGAAGGCAAATATTTTGGCACCCCTACAATTGAAGCATGTTTTCTATGAGAAGAGCCAAAAGCGTCGTTTATATAAATATCAGCTAACCCGGCAAGCGATTTGGCAAACTCCGGCTTATTCTCTTTTTCCTCTTTATGAAATCTTAAGTTCTCTAAAAGCAAAACTTCTCCCTCATTCATTTTTTCCACCGCTTCTTCAACCTTTTTTCCAACACAATCATCTGTTTTCGCCACTTTAACTGATAAATATTCCCCCAGTTTTTTTTGGATTAGAGTAAGTCTTAAATTTTTAACTACCCTTCCTTGAGGCTCCCCCAAATGACTCATTAAAATTACTTTTGCTTTACTTTTAATCAAGTATTCAATAGTCGGAATGGCCTGTTTAATGCGAAAATCATCTTCAATAAGGCCCATTTCATTTAAGGGAACATTAAAATCACATCTCATCAATGCCCGTTTGTTTTTTAGGTTAAGATTTTTAATTGTTCTTAACATATTTTTGGCAAGAAATCTTAGAATTATTTTTTATCGCTTTTTTTAAATTTCTCCAATGATTCTTTTAGGGTTTCTTTTAATTCTTCTAAATTAACCTGTTTCCTCTCTTTTTTATTTTGTTCGAAAATTCTTTTAGAGCCATTGAATGAAACAGGCGCCTCTTTTACTGCCTTGTCTAAGGAAACTGATTGATTTTTTTCTTCAGTAGAACTTAAGTTTGGGGGAAGCGCCGATTTTGCTTCTCTTATTTTTTTTAAACAAGTTTTACAATAAATCGGCCTCTTGCCGTCTGGTTTGAATACAACTTTGGTCGGCTTTTTGCATAAAGAGCAAACCGCATCATAAAGAACAATGTCTTGCTTCTCTTGGGAAGAAATTGAGTTTGTCTCTGAAAGTCCCGCCCATTTTGTAATTGCTTCCTCAACCTTTTTACGAGGAGTGCCATATTTTTCTCGAGAAACTTTTATAATTTTTTCTTTATTTGATACTTCCGGCATAGGGAAAGGCGGCATAGTCCGGGCTGAAAACGGCCTGCCAGCCAGCCCGTCAATCATTAGTTTTAAATAAATATTGTATTTAGACAGACTAACTATATCTTGGGCAGCAAACTCCGGATAAAATTCTTTTTCTAAAAATTCCGCATCTTCTGCTCCAACCCGAAAAGAAACTAATGTCCCTACGTTACCGAAAACAGCGTCTCTTACCGTTTCCTCCATCTGGGTAATATATTGATGAGCTAAAATCAAAGATAATCTATATTTTCTCGCTTCAGATAATACATTAACAAATGCTTCCGTAGCATAATTCTGAAATTCGTCTACATACAAGAAAAAATCCTGTCTTTCTTCTTCGGGCATCTCCACCCTCGACATTGCCGCCAGTTGTATCTTTGTAACCAATAAGGCGCCTAAAAGAGTTGAATTGTCCTCCCCTATTCTCCCCTTTGATAAATTCATAATTAAAATTTTTCGCTTATCCATTATTTCTCGCATATCAATGGAAGAATTTACCTGTCCAATACTATTTCTGATTAAAGGAGCTGAAATAAACTGGCCTACTTTGTTTTGAATAGCAGCGGTAGCTTCTGTTTCATATCTTTGATTATATCTGGCAAACTCATTAACCCAAAATGATTTAATAACCGGGTCGGTAATTTTCTCTACCACTTTACTCCGAAAATCAGAGTCGGACATCATCCTATTGACTCCGAGCAAGGTTGAACCGGGATATTCAAGGAGAGCTAAAATAGTATTATTTAAAATATATTCCATTCGAGCCGACCAGACATCAGGCCATATCTTCTTGAATACTCCCATAAGTCCGCCTGCAACCAAATGCCTGTGTTCTAAGCTGACCTTTTCCATAACATTGAAGGCAATCGGGTAATCAAGGTCGGCCGGATTGATATAAACAACGTCGTTAATGCGATTAGAAGGAACAAAGTCCAATAATTCTTCGGCTGCCTCGCCATGAGGGTCAATAAATCCTACGCCCCTGCCCTCCTGAATGTCCTGAATAGCCATATTTTGAAGCATAGCTGTCTTGCCCATTCCTGTTTTTCCTACTACATAAAAATGTCGACGTCTATCGTCAAGCTTAATACCAAACTTTTTTTTGATATTACGATAAGTTGTCTCAGCAAAAAAATTTATTTCATTATTCATATTTATTCAGTAGGTAAACCCGGAGGCGCTTCTCCCTTTTTAGTCTCAATCCGTTCAACAAACGGAGCCGGCGCAACTCTTCTACCCGGGAAGTGAAACAGGCTGGTCAACTCCTCGGTGTTTAAAATAAAAATGGACTTTTTCTTGGCAGACATTGATTCTTGCCTGGGGAAAAAAGGGCTTACTCTGAGTTTATATTTTCTAAAAATAGCTCTTTTCCTTAAATATATTCTTCTCTTTCTAAAAAGATTTAAAGGCAAAAACCAACTTTTTTTGACTTTAGTTATTAAGGGCTGGCCGTAAGGCACTAACATATTAAGATTTTGAGTATTAAAAGCAGAAAAAAAGCCAAGAGGAAGCCGAAGCTTTGGTTTGTAAAAAACATCTTTTTCCCCAAGATAGATAAACCTAATATTACTTTTAAAACCCCGTTTAGCCATTTTTTGTTCTACCCCTGAAATTATATCCCGCTCTCCGGGAGTAAGCTTCATCTCCGGAGGAAAAACATCTTTCTCTTTTTTAGAAACGCCCGGCGCCTCTCCGCTAATTAAAATATCTGCCGCTTCCATAATCATTGGCTTTCTTGATAGAGGCGCTTCTCGCTTGGCAAGCTCATCTCTTATTTTTTCCCCTTCTGTTACCCAGGGATATTCTAAATTAGTAACCGGTCCGGCTACAATTTGAACCCAAAGCTGTTCCCCCGGTTTTATTTTTGCCGAGGCCTCAAGAAGTCCGGCTAAGGGATCAATTCTTTTTTCTTCTAACGCTTCTCTTTCTGTTTCAAACTCTTTATAGGTCCTGATAGGATAGGCATCCTCTTTCAAAAGCCGGTAATCAGCTCCCCAGAGGTCCCAATCCTTATTTGGAATATCTGCCGGGATATTTTTAGTATAATCATCAACTATTGAAATTTCAGCTTCCGGATATTGGGAATAAATAGATGCCTCAACCGCGTCGCGGTTCGTTTCTAAGGTTCTAATAAAAAAATGGAGGTTTCCTCCGATTGAAACAATTTCAAATGAATAAGAAAGCCCCTTTTTCCCCTCAATCCATTTTTCCCACCAATAAGGTTCATCGTAAAGAATTTGCCATAAATGGTCTATAACTGTTTCCATCGCCCGTATCGGCTTTAAAATTTCTTTTGGAATTTTAACTTCAAATAAAATAAATTTTTTCTTCTTTAACCAAACATCTGTTCTCCACCAAAGCCAGAGAAAAGAAAATGGCTTCCACAAAATAAAAGGGAGTGGAAGCCACCACCATATTTTTATAATCTGCCAAGCAGAAATAAAAAAAGGGCAAAGAATTGGAATAATTTTTCTTAATGAACTTAAAATTTCCGGAGGCATTTCTTTAGATTTAACTAAATTTAACTGACTAAACTGACTAAACTCGGTTTAGCCAGTTTAGCTCTCTTTTATTGTATATTTCCCGTCAGAAGTTTTTGAAAAATAATTTTTATCATTCAAATTCAAAAGAACCGTATTTTCTTTGACAAAACGTTCTTTTAAAACTTTCTCTGAAATTTCTTTTTGTAATAAAGGCTCTTTTGATTCTTTCAAAATTTTAATAATTACATCCTTTACTGCTCCCGGCCCATACCCCCATTCTTCTAAAGCGTATAAACCTCTTCCTACTAAAACAAAACGTTCGTCTTTAATCAGTTCATTGTGAACAGTAGCTGTATGAACTTTTTTTGGGGACGGGAAAGGTAATTTTTCAATAGCAACGGCAACTTTTCTGAAATGCAAAGGAGCTTTCTCTTCCCTTAAAACTAAATAAGCCCTATCCTTTATCCCTCGGGGATTAATTTCTATCCAGTCTTTTAGGCCGTATAGACCAGCAGGACTGGTTTGAATTTTTTTTGAAATTTCAAGATAGGATTGAAAAATGTTTTTATTCAATTTTCTATTAAAAATTTTCAAGAGATTTTCTCCTTGGGCGCTAAAAAGTTTTTCTAAGGTAATCTGCTCTTTCTGTCTTTCTAAATAATTTATGGTTTCTTTAATAACTTTTTTTGCCGAAGTTACTGAATTTTTATCAGCCGTCCAAAAGGAATATAAGTTTTTATCATCGGAAACTCTTTGAAAATCATTATTGATAGTTAATAAGAAAAAAATATAGTTTTGAGATTTTTCTCCATTTAAAGAATCAAATAAAGCTTTTTCTTCTTTTAAACTGCCAAAGGATTTAAGAACTTTTTTAAAATTCTGAAAAACGCCTTGATGCTCTTTAATGCGAGAGCGAATTTTAGAAAATCCTTCTTCCTCTATCTGGCGAACACGTTCTCTAGTTAAACCATAACTTTTTCCAATCGCTTCCAACGTCTCTTTTTTTCCGCTCTTTAAACCAAAACGCCTCTCAACAACGTTAGTCGTCCTTTGAGATAATCCCTTTAAAAAACTTGAACAAATTTTTGAGTAATCAAATTTCATGATCTTTAAATTTTTTATAATTACTTATTATTTGTCTATTTAACCATTTTTAAAAACTATTGTCAACTATCAGCTGGGGAAAATCAAAAAACTACTTTTTAGAAGATATATCCCTCCGTTTAAACCAAGCTACTAACATTGGCCCAGCTAAAAAAATGGATGAATAGGTTCCGGCTGAAATTCCTAAAATTAAGGCAAGGGCAAAATATTTCAGTGTTTCTCCGCCAAAAAGAAAAATAGCAAAGGAAACAAATAAGGTTGTAAGGGAAGTATTAATTTGACGAGCTAATGTTTGGTTCAAACTTGCGTTCACAAGCTCTTCAAAAAAACCTCCTCGCCTTAAAAGATTTTCCCGCACTCTATCAAAAACAACAACCGTATTATTTACCGAATAACCCAAAACAGCGAGTAAGGCAGTGACGACTGGAATAGAAATTTCAACGCCGTAAAACCTTCCCAAAACAGAAAAAATGCCTAAAGGAATTAAAATATCATGCGAAAGGGCGATACAGCTGGCTATCCCATATTGCCAAGAACGAATAGGCCTCTGAATTTTCCTAAAAGCCAGGGAAATATATATAATTATTGACAATAAAGCCACTACAACAACAATTTTTGTTTTCTGCTTTAATTCCCGTCCAATTGTAGGTCCAATAGATTCAAATTTGGTCTGTTCTACCTCCTCTTTCTCGTTAAGTTTTTCAAGAATCTGTTGACGAAGGTCATCTGTAATGTCTTTCATTTTTAAAATAACTCCTTTTTCTCCCGCTGACTGAACATTAACCGTGCCTAAGTCAAGGCCGTTCAACTGATTTAATATCTCCGGATTTTTGGGCCTATCCCCGTTATATTCAAGTTCTAAGATACTTCCCCCGATAAAATCAATCCCCGGTTTTAATCCAAAAACAATAAGCGACCCAATGGCTGCTATAATCAAAAAACTGGAAAAAATAAAATAAATTTTGCGATATTTTGTAAAGTTAATATTCATAATAATTTATTATCCTCGCAGGATTTAGCTCCAAAGCCATTTCCAATTTTCCAATTTTGTTCCAACAAAAACCCGCAGGAAATTTCTGGTTATAAAAACAGCGGAGAAAACGCTGATTAAAATTCCTATGCTTAAAGTTAAAGCAAAACCCTTAATAAAACTGGTGCCAAACCAAAATAAAATTAAAGCTACAATTAAGGTGGTCATGTTTCCATCCCTAATTGAAGGCCAGCTTCTTCTAAATCCTTCTTCCAGAGAAATATTAAAATCTTTTTCTTCTTTCATCTCTTCCCGCATTCGCGAAAAAATCAAAATGTTAGCGTCAACAGCCATTCCAATTGAAAGAACAAACCCGCCAATTCCCGCTAAAGTCAAAGTAACCGGTATTAATTTAAATAAGCTTAAAATTAAAACAACATAAATTGCCAGTGATAAAGAAGCTAAAACCCCGGGAAGACGATAAAAAATTATCATAAATAAAATTACTGCCAAAAGCCCCCATATTCCCGCTTTCAAGCTTTTAGATAAAGAAATAGCCCCCAAAGTAGGACCAACTAATTTCTGAGAAATTGGATCACCTATCCTCACCGGCAAAGCTCCTGTATTCAGCCTTTGGACAATTTTTTTAGCTTTCTTTACATCCATTTCACCGGTAATGACTGCCCGACCACCGGTAATTTTTTCTTGGATAATCGGAGCGTAAATATCATTACTGGTAATCCTCTCATCCCCGTCGGTGTCTATAATTGACATTCTATCTAAAAAAATTGCCAAGGGCTTGCCGACATTCCTTTTGGTTATTTCCTCAAATATTTTCGCCCCTTCGTTATTATACTGAAGTTTAATTTGAACTTTACCGGTAGTTGAATCAAAATCAACTTCAGCTGTTTTTAAATATTCGCCAGTCAGATCGGTGGATTTAGTTAATCTCGCTGTAAGCATTTCCAAAACTTCTTCCTTGCTTACTTCCTGACCGGTTTCTTCTTTAATCCCTTCTATTACTTCTAAAATTTGTTCTTCAGAAATATTTTTCTTTGCTTCTTGCCGCTCTTCCTCAGAAATCATCTCCCGAAATTCAAGATAGGGCGTTTCACCTATCATATCTATGGCTTCTCCTATATTTTTTACTCCGGCAAGTTCAACAATCAACCTGTTCTC
>CAYQNN010000016.1:0-5352 GCA_964418955.1 uncultured Candidatus Saccharibacteria bacterium
CGATAGGGCAATTTAATTTTTCAGCTCTTGAGCAGATGCGGGGGATTTTTATAGCTGCCCAAAAATTAAAAAGCCCGGTAATATTAGGAACTTCAAAAGGAGAAAGTGAATACATGGGAATAAAAGAAATAGTCGCTTTGGTTGAAATCTCTAAAATAAAATATCAAATTCCCGCTTTTTTAAATCTCGACCATGCTAAAGATTTGACCCAAATTAAAAAAGCGATTGATTACGGATATTCAGCGGTTCATTTTGACGGCTCGGATTTATCCCTTGAAAAAAATATAAAATACGCTAAAAAGGTAGTAGAATATGCTCATAAAAAAAACGTCTTAGTTGAGGGCGAAGTCGGCGCTATTAGCACGGAATCTTCAAGAATTTACAAAAAAGAATTTAGAATAAAGGAAAAAGATTTAACCGACCCCGAGGAAGCGGAACGATTTGTAAAAGAAACAAGAGTTGACAGTTTGGCTATAAGTATTGGGACATTTCATGGGGTTGAATCTCGGGGGAAAAATCCCAAGATTCGGCTTAAGAGGTTAAAAGAAATAAAAAAAAGGGTAGGGAGCGCGTTTTTAGTTTTGCACGGCGGTTCGGGGACCAGAGACGAAGATATTAAAAAAGCAATCAAATTGGGAATTGCTAAAATTAATATTAATACTGAATTAAGAATAGCTTATACCCGCGCTTTAAAAAATAATTTCAGAAGAAGAAGAGAAGAGATCACTCCTTATAAATATTTGCCTTGGGCAGTTGAGTCTGTCCAAAAAAAGGTCGAAGAAAAAATAAAATTATTTGGAAGTAAAAATCGCAAGTAATTCGCGTAATTATTGCGATATAATAAATCACGCATTATGGTTATGAATAAAAGAAACAAAGATATTTTAATATTAGCAGTGGGGTTAATCGCTTTATTTTTGATAATAATGGTTTCTTCTTTGATTTCTCCAAAAACTTCGGTCAAAGAAGCGAAAATTACTACCGACAAAAATGAATATCCGATAGAGGCTGTCTTAAAAGTAAAAATTGAAAATGATTTAAAAACGGATATTTGTTTTTCCTCTTGTTACCCATATTATTTTGAAAGGAAAGACGAAGCAGGGAAAAACTATCAATATATAAATTGTCCAGACGAAGACCTGGCCGAAGAATGTACCAATTCAAGCCAAATCAAAGCATTTGAACTTACCGTACCGCCGATAGAAAAAGGCGTTTATCGGCTTGCCATTCCTGCTTGCGTTGGATGTAATCTTTACGATAAATTCAGAAAGGATCAGTGGTTTTATTCTAACGAATTTACCATTAAATAATTTATATTATTTAGAGATTAGAGAGGGGTTGAAAAAATTACTATTTTTGATATAATAGTTTATATTTGTTTATGATTTATGTTTACATTATCAGCGAAAATTAGAGAGAAATTTGGAAAAGAAACGCAAAAATTAAGGACAAAGGGGATTATTCCTGTTGTTTTGTATGGTCCGAAAATAAAAAATTTATCCTTAGAAGTAAACTTAAAAGAATTGGAGGAAATTTATAAAAAAGCAGGTGAAAGTTCATTAATCTCTGTCCAATTATTTCCAACAAATAATTCCGGCAAAATAAAAAAATTTTTGGTTTTAATTCACGAAATAAAAAAAGATCCCTTAACTGGAGATTTAACTCATGTTGATTTTTATCAACCAATTCTTACTAAAGAAATTGAAGCGCCTGTCTCTTTAGTTTTTGAAGGCGATTCGTTAGCGGTTAAGGAGTTGGGGGGAACCTTAATTAAAGAAATCCAAGAATTAACGGTTAAGGCTTTGCCTCAGCATCTTCCCCATGAGATTAAAGTTAATATCGATAAATTAAAAACTTTTGAAGACGAGATTTTAATAAAAGACCTTCGATTGCCCGAAGATGTTAAGGTTCAGCGAGAACCGGAAGAAATTGTCGCTATAGTTACACCGCCGGGAAAAATAGAGGAAGAATTAGAACAACCGGTTGAAGAAAAAGTAGAAGGAGTGGAAGAAGCCGGCAAGGAAAGGGGGGGGAAGGAAGAGAAGGAAAAACCCGCTGAAAGTCCTCCGGATAATCAGGCGGGCAAGCTTGCCCGCAATGCTACGCATAACGTTGCAGGCGGGGGAGAAAAAAATGAAGAAAAATAAATTATTAGCCGCTGTATATTGTCTATTGTTCATAGTTGTATTTATTTCGGCTTTGATTTTGCCGATTTTTGTTTTCGGGGAAGATTTAGAAAAAACCTGCCAGGAAATAATTAATAGTGGCCAAAAGGACCTTTCAAAAGAAAGCTATCAGGCGTTGTTAAAAAAATGCCAAGACTTTTACGAAGAACAAATTACAGAAATGGAAAAAGGTGTCAACGAAACCGGGGCAAAAAAGGCAACTCTTGAAAATCAAATTTATAGTTTAAATAAAAAAATAAAAAATTTAGATTATCAAATTTACCAAAGTAATTTGGTTATTAAAGACATAGGAATCCAGATAGAAGACACCGAGGGTTCTATAACTAAAACATCTTCAACAATTGAAGAATCAAAAGTTAAATTAGCTAACATTCTAAGAAATATTAATGAGGAAGACCAAAAATCAACAATTGAAATTTTATTTTCAGAAAACGATATTTCTGGTTTTTTTAATAATTTAGTAGCCCTAGAACAGCTAAGCGGTAAAAGTAAAGAACTTTTGCAAGATATTAAGACTTTAAAGGTAAACTTAGAAGGCCAGAAGATATCCTTAGGCGAAGAAAAAGATGATTTAGAACTAACCGTAAAAATTCAAACGCTTCAAAAGGGGGAGAGTGCTAAGACAAAATCAGAGCAGGAGTATTATTGGGGATTAACCGAACAAGAATATCAAAAACAACTGAAAGAAAAACAAGAAACCGAAAAGAAAGCAGCTGAAATCCGAGCCAGAATTTTTGAGTTGGCTGGAGTTATAAAACCTCCTACTTTTGGCGAGGCCTATGAAATAGCTAAATATGTTAAAGGACTGTTAGGAGTAAGGCCAGCTTTTCTTCTTGCTGTGTTACAGCAAGAATCAGCCATTGGAAAAAATGTCGGGCAATGTTATTTGAAAAATTCTTCAACGGGCGACGGTATAATAATCAACAGCGGCAGAGCAATTTCAAGAGTAATGAAGCCCTCGCGGGATGTGGTTCCCTTTTTAACAATTACCAAAGAATTAGGCAGAGACCCTTATATTACTCCTGTTTCTTGTCCAATGAGTTTTGGTTATGGCGGAGCAATGGGACCAGCCCAGTTTATTCCTTCCACTTGGGCTTTATATAAAAATAGGTTGAAATCCATCCTTGGAAGACCTTGCGATCCTTGGAATATTCAGGATTCATTCGTAGCGGCAGGGTTGTATTTAGCTGATGGCGGGGCGGCAGCGCGGACAAGGAATAGCGAATGGAGAGCAGCTATGATTTATTTTTCCGGGTCAACCACTAACCCGGCTTATTATTGGTATGCTAATCAGGTTTTAGTCAAAGCAGATAGTTTTCAGAGAGACATTGAAGCTCTTGAGGCAACGCAGTAATTTAAAAACGTCTTAAAATAGTCACGGTCGTGACTATTTTAAGACGCTTTTTTTGTTTGGATTTCTTTTTTATTTAAGCTTTCGTTCTAATGTTTTAACTATCTTATCCAGTTTCCCTTCCATAATTTCCTCAATGTTATGCCAGCTTTTTTTTATTCGGTGGTCGGTTACTCTATCTTGGGGAAAATTGTAAGTCCTAATTTTTTCCGCTCTTTTTGCCCAGCCAATCTGGGCTTTTCTTTCACTTCCTATTTCCGTTTGAGATTCTCTTTCCTTCTTTTCTAAAATCCGTGCTGATAAAATAGAAAGCGCATTTTCTTTATTTTGAAGCTGATTTCGTTCGTTTTGCGATGTGACAACTAATCCCGTTGGCAGATGGGTAACCCTTACCGCAGTCATTCTTTTGTTAACATTCTGGCCTCCGGGTCCGGAAGAACGATAAAGGTCAATTTTTATTTCGCTGGATTTAATCTTAAACTCTGACGGCTTTGGTTTCGCTAAAACAGCAACTGTGGCGGTTGAGGTATGAATTCTGCCTGATCTTTCGGTTTCCGGTATTCTTTGAACTCGATGAACGCCCGCTTCATATCTCATTTTAGAAAAAATACCTACATTCTCGCCTCGCTTCGCGGGCGAAGCGGGTTTCAACTCAAAAGTTATTTCTTTAAATCCGCCTATCTCCGTTGGATGAGAATCTAAAACTTTTTCCTTCCAATTTTGAGAGAGGGCGTATTTAGAATACATTCTAAATAAATCTCCGGCAAATAAAGCGGCTTCTTTCCCTCCGGTTCCAGCCCTGATTTCAATAATTGCTGCCTGCCCGCCATTCTTTCCGCTAAAAGCGGAATGCCGGTTGGAATATGATTCCGATAAAGGATTGCCGTTTTCTAATAGATCTTCTAATTCTTTTTTTTCCCGCTGTAAGCGGGATTCTTCTTCTTGTAATTGACCGATTTCAGTTTCAGCCAAAGACGTAAGCTCCTTATCTTCTTCGGTTTTAAGAATAGTTTTATTTTCTTCAATTTGGTTTTTTATTTCTTTAATCACTTTTCCTTTCTCAATTATTTTTTCTAAATCTTTCTTTCTTTTTGATAATTTTTCAAACTTTTTCCAATCAGAAATCAACTCAGGGTCGCTGAGTTGATTTAAAAGTTTTTCGTATTCTTTTTTAATCTCGTTAGAAATTTGTTTGTTTTCTGTTTCCTTTTTAACCATAGAATCTCTAACGGAGTTAATTTTCTTAAAATTAGCCATTTTTTCCCGTAGTAGACATTTGACAACCGCTTTGCAAAGCGTTAAAAATGACAATCAAATTTCACTACGGGACTAATCCAGTAGAGAATTTTGGCTTATTTATAATAGATTTCATTTATAAAATCCTGCCAAAATTCTTCTAATGGGCTTTCTTTGCTAATCTTTTTCTAAATTTTTCCACTCTTCCCAAAGTATCAATAATTTTTTCTTTACCCGTATAAAAAGGATGGCACTTTGAACAAATTTCTACTTCTATGTCTTTTTTGGTTGAACCAACAATAAAAGTATTTCCACAGGCGCAGTGGACTTTTACGTTAGCATAATATTTAGGGTGAATATCTTTTTTCATAAATTATTATATAAATCTACAAATGTTTATTTATATTCGTTAATTCGGATGATATTTATATTACCAAATCTTTTTTAAAAAATCAAGACATAAAATATATCCCTCTAAACTTTCTAATAAATTAAATAAAGATTTAAACTGAACGTGGCCAAAAATTTGCAAAAGGACAAATTTTTTCGCACATTTAAGACTTGTTGTGCCTTCAATGA
>CAYQNN010000016.1:5362-9507 GCA_964418955.1 uncultured Candidatus Saccharibacteria bacterium
AATTAAAAAAAATTTAATTAAATTTTTAAACTCACCGTTCAAAATTTTTACCAATCGTAAATTTTTCCCCACGCTTCTTCCTTAAGACTTCCTTGTGAGGAATCTGGGTATTGATTTAAATTTAAAATATGATATATTAGTTTTATATGCCCCGTAGTAGAAATTTAATCCGCTACGCGGCATAAGATTTCTTTCACTCTGTGGTAGAAATTTGACAAATGTTTTTCTTTGAAAAACATTAATTGCCAAGGGCAACCAAATTTTTATTACAGGGTTCAGAAATCATTATTAAATTTTCACTACAGGGTATGGCTAAAACTAAAGAAAAGATAAAACCAAAAAAAGATAATTTTGGCATAAACTCCAAAGAAATGGCAGAGGCGGGTTTACAGTTTGGACATCGAACTTCCCGGACTCACCCGAAGATGAAACCCTATATATCCGGAGTAAAGAATAATGTAAGCATTATTGATATTGATAAAACTGCGGAAGAGTTTAAAAAAACCCTGAAATTCATTAAGAAATTCATTTCAGAAAATAAGGTTTTGCTTTTTGTCGGAACAAAAATTCAGATAAAAAAAATGGTAAAAGAAATCGCCGAGGAATGCGATTTACCTTATGTTAGTGAAAGATGGCTTGGCGGGACAATTACCAATTTCGCGACAATAAGAAAACGGATAAAATATTTTGACGATTTGAGAAGTAAAAAGGAAAAAGGAGAATTGGCAAAATATACAAAGAAAGAGAGAGGAAAGATAGATAAAGCGCTAAAAGGCTTTGAAGTCAAATTTGGAGGAATTAAAAAATTAGATAAACTTCCAGACGCTATTTTTGTTTTAGATATAAAGAAAGATGCTTTAGCGATTCGAGAGGCAAAAAGAAAAAAAATCCCTGTTATCGGGATTGCAGATACCAATGTTGATCCAGACTTAGTTAATTATTTAATTCCGGCGAATGATGACGCGATAAGCTCGGTAAAATATATTTTAGAAAAAGTTAAAGAAGTAATACTTAAAACAAAACAAGAAACAAAAAACAAGAAACAAGAAACAAAAGAAGAAAAATAAAAGTTGTTACTTGTTATCTGTTAACTATTGCTTGATTTATGGTTTCAATTGAACAAATTAAACAACTTCGCCAAGAAACTGGCATTTCGGTTACGGAATGTAAAAAAGCGTTGGAAAAAGCGAAGGGAAGTATAGAAAAGGCGAAAGTGATATTAAGAGAGTGGGGAAAGGAGCTATCCAACAAAAAATCAGAAAGAGAAACAGGAGAAGGGATAATTGAGTCCTATATCCACCCAAATAAAAAAGTTGGGGTTTTATTAGATTTAAGATGTGAATCTGATTTCGTCGCTCGTTCAAAAGATTTCCAAAATTTAGCTCATGAAATATGCCTTCAGGTGGCAGCCATGAAACCACTTTTTTTAACCGAAAAAGATATACCGGAAAATTTTCTTGATGGAGAGGAAAAAATTTATCAAGAACAGTTTAAAGATTCTGGAAAGCCGAAAGAGATAGTTAATCAGATCATAGATGGAAAACTTAAAAAATATAAAGAACAGGTTTCTTTAATGTCCCAATCCTGGGTAAAAGACGAGACAAAAACCATCAAAGATTTAATAGATAGTTATATTGGCAGGATAGGAGAAAACATTGTTGTAAAAGAGTTTAGCAGGTTTGAGATATAAATTCATTTAAACATTCAGATGATTTTAACAGCCACAATTATTTTATTTATTGGTCTCATTGGAATGGGAATAATTATAGCGCGTAAGATTCCGGTTTTGACCGAATTGTCTATAGAAAAAACTAACGGTCCGGGAATTTTAGAAGGAATTAAGAAAAAAGTGAAAGGGTCAAATTTGCTTAAACTGTCTTCCGGAGAAGTTTTATTACAGAAAGTGCTTTCCAAAATTAGGGTTTTAACCCTAAAAACGGACAGTAAAACAAGTACTTGGCTGTCTAAATTACGCCAGAGGTCTATTAAGAAAAAAGAAAATTTTTCCGATGATTATTGGAAAAAAATAAAAAGAAAAAAATAATTGTCGCCCTGTTAGATTTGCCAGGGTAGCTTCAGCCAGAGGCTGATCCGCCTTCGGCGGACAATGGTAGAGTCCCGTAGAATTTGCCTCTTTAGCTTAATGGCAAAGCAACGGTTTTGTAAATCGTCGACGTCAGTTCGATTCTGACAAGAGGCTTTATTTATGTTATAATAAGTTAATGATTCATAGATTTTATAATTCTAACGATTATAAAAAAAAGCAAAGCATTATAACAAAAGAGAATTGGAAAAGGGGAATTTTTAATTTCCATCTTAAAAAAGAGGAAAGGAAATGTGCTAGGAAAGAATGTGGTAAAATATTTGAGGCTATACCTAGCGATCCAAAAATATATTGTAGCCAAAGTTGTGCGGCTTTAGTTAATAATAAAAAAAGAAAGCCTCCTTCCGAAGAAACCAAATTAAAGATAGCGAAAGCATTAAGGGGTCGGAAAAATCCATATAAAGGAACTAAAAAAGTTCCGAAAATAGAGGTTATATGTGCAAATCCTAAATGTCAGAAAATATTTTTAAGTGAACGATGGATGCATAGAAAATTCTGTAGCGTTAAATGTTCAATAGCAATTACGGGTAGTAAGCCAACTTCTCCGAGGGCAGCCCGGGGGAAAGCAGGCATACGAACAGATATCGATAAGAATCTTTATTTTTATAGTCGCTGGGAGGCGAATATCGCTCGTCTATTTAATTATTTAAGCATCGAGTGGGTTTTCCAACCGAAAACTTTTGATTTAAAAACACAAAACTACACTCCAGATTTTTATTTACCTAAATATAATACTTTTATTGAGGTTAAAAATTTTCTTTGGAAATACTCAAAAATAAGAGATGAGAAATTTAGAGACCTTTACCCAAATATAAATTTAATTTTGCTTTTAAAGAAAGATTACTTAAAATTAGAAAAGAAATATTCACTCCTTATAAAAAATTGGGAATATAAAAATAGTCCTTTTTTTAATTCTTAATAGATTATGAAAAATTTTAATCACCAATCTTTAAAACTAGTCGAGGATAAAAAACTTGTCTATACCGCAATGTCAAAACGCCTTTCTTACTTTAATGACCATATCTCTAAATTTGTTTAGAGAAAGGTTTTGTTCCGCTAAATCCATTTAGTATTCCATATTTTATGTTAGATACGACTGAAAGAGATATTTGCCGCGAAAAGAAGGCGGATGAGGTATGGGTTTTTGGAAAGATAAGTGATGGAGTATTAGCCGAAATTAAGATTGCAAAAGAAATAGAAAAACCAACTAAGTTTTTTTAAAGTAATTAAGAGTAAAGAAATATCAGAGATTTCAAAAAATGAAGCCGAGTTTGAAGATAAGTTAGAAAAGTTTTCTCAGGAAATATAGGGTTACTTGACAAGAATTTTTAGAATAGTAAGATAAAAAATAGTTAATAATAGAAGAAGTTTATGCAAATCTAAAAATCAAAGGCATCAAAAAATGCCCGCGGAGGTATCTAAAAATTTAGATGTCTTCGCGGTTGTTTTTTAGAAAGTTCTTTAAAAATATCAAAGTCTCAGCAGCATTTGTAAGCCACTAAGAGCTGTATGAGATAATATTAATTTAGTTTTTTAGAGTTGTTCCGATTATTTACCCTCACGCCATTCCGCCAAGGGCGGAACTGGTAGTGTGGGTTTTATTTGAGAGTTTGACCTGGCTTCCCGCATACTGCGGGACAGGCAGGATTTCATCCTTCGCCAGTTATTGCTGTTTTACAAATAGCTTAACCACGAAGTGATGTATAATAAACTTTCATCTTTTTTGAGAGTTTGATCCTGGCTCAGGATGAACGCTAGCGGTGTGGATAAGGCATGCAAGTCGAATGCCGCTTTTAGCGGCATGGCGAATGGGTTAGTAACACGTAGATATATACCATTTACACAGGCATAATCCCGTGAAAACGGGAACAATACCTGATAGTTCCCCCCGCTTTTAGCGGGAGGATAAAGGGTTTTCTGCTTTTTGCGGGATTCCGGTAAATGATTAGTCTGCGGCCTATCAGCTTGTTGGTGAGGTAAAGGCCCACCAAGGCTATGACGGGTAGGGGATATGAGAGTGTGTTCCCCAACAAGGGTACTG
>CAYQNN010000017.1:0-7821 GCA_964418955.1 uncultured Candidatus Saccharibacteria bacterium
AACCATTTCCTCAACTTCTTTTATTTCTCCCTCTGTCATTTTACTGGGATGAGAAAAATCAAAACGAAGGCGCTGGGAAGTAATATCGGAACCCATTTGTCTAACATGGTCTCCCAAAACCTCTCTTAAAGCAGCATGTAATAAATGAGTAGCAGTATGAAGCTTTGCCGCTTTGTAAGTAGCTCCTTCGCCCAATCCTCCAAACTTTTTTTCTTTACCGGCTCGAGAAATTTCTTGATGTTTTTCAAGCGCTTTTTGGAATTCTCTTTTCTCTACTCTAATCCCCTTTTCTCCTACTATTTCTTCTGTGAGTTCTAAGGGAAAACCATAAGTTTCATAAAAATAAAAAGCATCTCCGCCGTTTATGTCTTTATTTTTTCCCATTAATTTATTTAATTGCTTTAATCCATTCTCTAATGTCTTTTCAAACCTTTCTTCTTCATTTTGAATAATAGTTAAAATATCTGTTTCATTAGATTTAACTTCCGGATAAATATTCTGATAAATTTCTATAACTTTCTGGGCTAAAGGAATTAAAAAGTTCTCTGGAAGCTGCAAGACTTTTCCATAACGAATTGCTCTTCTTAAAATTCTTCTTAAAATATAACCTCTCTCAATATTACTGGGCAAAACACCATCGGCTGCCAAGAAAACAGAACCTCGTATATGGTCGGCAATAATTCTAAAATACTTTTTATTCTCTTCGTATTTCTTATTGCTAATCCTTTTTAGCTCTTCAATAATAGGTTTGAATAAATCTGTTTCATATGCTGAATCTTTTTTCCCCAAAACAGCAACCAATCGCTCAAGTCCAATCCCAGTATCAACATTTCCTTGAGGAAGCTTACTAAAAGAACCATCTTCATTTTTTTTGTATTCCATAAAAACTAAGTTCCAAAGTTCAAGAAAACGGTTGCATTTCGGGCAGTTCGGTCCGCAATTTGGATCGCCGCACCCATATTCCTCTCCTCTGTCATAATGAATCTCAGAACAAGGACCGCAAGGACCAGTTCCAGCTGTCGGCCCCCAAAAATTATCTTCTAACCCAAATTCAATAATTCTTTTGGCAGGAATACCGTATTTCCGCCAAATTTTAAAAGACTCTTTATCCCGAGGAATATTATTTTCTCCCTTAAAAATTGTTATCCAAAATTTATTTTTATCTAATCCTATTTTATCAATAAAAAAATCAAGAGCTAACTTAATAGCTTCTTCCTTAAAGTAACCGTTTTCAGAATCTTTTCCGATTGACCAATTCCCAAGCATTTCAAAAAAAGTATGGTGGCTATCATCGCCAACTTCATCAATATCGGGAGTGCGAAAACATTTTTGGATAGAACACAAACATCGGGAATCAAAATCTTTTAAAACATCTTTTTCTCCGGAAAGATATGAAACAAGCTGCTGCATTCCGGCCGAAGTTAAAAGAACCGTTTTATCTTTGGGAATCAAAGAACTGGAAGGAATAATTTTATGCCCTTGTTTTTTAAAATAATCAAAGAAAATTTTTCTAAGTTCAATGGAATTCATTAAAAATTCCTAGGCTGTCCCGCTTTCATCGGGACAGCGAGCTAGGCAAAACTAACCAAATCAATTTGTTAAAAATAAATTGAGGATGATTTAGGGAAAATTTTTAAGAGTATCTATCGGCTAACGTTGTGGCGATATAAGCCTCGGGTTTAATTTTCGGTTCAAAGCCGTTTGCTCTAATAAGACCGGTCAATTCTTTTATCATATCTTTTGTTTTCCCTTTTTCGCCGATGTCAGCGTGAATATAACGAAATTGATATTTAACCCTGCTGCCTTTCTCTTGAACTCTATTCTTAAAACTTTCTCGCAGGGATAAAGCTAAATCGCAGGAAATTAACACCTCTTCTAAAATTCTATTTTTCCAATTAACAAATTTTTTATTTATGGCAGGAGAATATTTTATTTTTTTTAAAAAAAATCTTCCTCCCTCTCCAACTCGTAAAATTGCTATGGCAACCGGAAAAGTAGGTTCTTCTTCCGAAGAAGAATCACATCCAACAATAATATCATAAAATCTCTCCGGTTTTTCTTCCATATATTTTATCATTTCCTCCATTACCTTTTTAATCAAAAGATTCCCGCAAGTTGGATTATAAAAAGTATTTTCTAAAATTTTTCCCATAATTAGATATTTTAACAAAATCAGATTAAAAATTCAAACTTTGCGCCAATTTTTCCAAAGTAAAAAAATAGGGGCTGTCCCTATTTTTTTACTATTTTTTTATAAGCGTTAGACAACCGATTTTAATATTTTAACAAATTCGTTGGGTTTTAAAGAAGCTCCCCCAATAAGAAGACCGTCTAACCCTGCTTCCTTAATATAGCCCTCCGCATTTTTACTATTTACGCTGCCACCGTAAAGTATTTGAATTTTTTCAGCGATCTTAATATTAAAAAGATTAGAAATAATTTTCTTAATAAGTAAACCAGCTTTTTGGGCTTCTTCAACATCACATGGTTTCCCGCTTCCAATAGCCCAAACGGGTTCATAGGCGATGCAGAATTTTGAATTTTGAATTTTGAATTTTGAAACATCATTCAGGGCTATTTCAATCTGTTTCTTTAAAACCTTGTCAGCTTTTCCTTGGTCTCGTTCTTCTTTGGTTTCTCCAACGCATAAAATAGGGGTTAATTCCATATCTAAAACAGATTTTAATTTTTTGCTTACTATCTCATCGGTTTCATTAAAATATTTCCTTCTCTCCGAATGTCCGACAATAACATATTGGCAGCCAATATTTTTTAGCATAAACGCTGAAATTTCGCCTGTATATGCTCCTTCTTTTTCCCAAAAGCAATTCTGAGCGCCAACCTTAAAATTTGAATCCTGCGTCCTAAGCTCAGACAGGTAGATTAAAGGAGGACAAACAACTACTTCTACTTTTTTAATCTTTTTTATTCCTTTCTTCACCGAATCAAAAAGCCGCTTAGCTTCAACTAAAGTTGTAGGGTTCATTTTCCAATTGGCAACAACTAAGGGTTTCATGTTGATATTTATTGTTTTCTTAAATAAGCAGCTGCTTTTTCTGGCTCAATGGTTGATATTTCCATTCTTGCTTCAATTTCAAACCCGGCCCAAGTGGCTGTTTTGGGAAGAATCGTCCAATGCCAGTGATAGTAATCATGACTTTCCCCATCGCAGGGAGCCGTGTGAAGATAAAAATTATAGTCAGGATTATTTAATCCTCGATAAAGCTTGCCTAAAGCCGTCTGAAACGCTTCTGCTAATTCCCATTTTTCTTCTTCGGTTATCCGTTCAAAATAAGAAAGATGTTTTTTAGGAGAAATAATAACCTGGAAAGCGGTCTTAGAAGCAAAAGGGCAAACTACCTGAAATGTTTTATTTTCAAAAACAATTCTTTTTTTAACTTTCTTCTCCCATCTATTCATCCGGCAATAAACGCATTCACTATTTTTTTTAAAATAATTTTGAGAACGAGATAAAGCGTTTTGAAGATCAGTATCAATAAGAGGGGTGGTAATAATCTGGGAATGGGGATGCGATATTGAAGCGCCTGCGGTTATCCCGGAATTATGAAAAATAAAAATATGGTTCACAAACTTTTTAGGCATCAAATCCAAATATCTTGACTGATAAGCGTCAAATACTTCTTTTAATTGTTTCAAAGAAAATTGGCCCATATGCTTTTTATGGTTGCGGGTAACCACCACTTCGTGGAACCCTGCCGCATTCATTTTTTGGTATATACCCCCTTCTGTTCTTCTATTTAATTTTGGATAAGGGAAAAAAGCCGGGTATTTATTAGGAATTACGATAATCGTCCAGTCCTCGGGAATATTCTTCCAACCCCCGAAGGGAAATCTCTGACCGTGAGAAAAAACAAGCGTTGGATTTTCTTGGGTGCTAATCTGACAAAATGGGCATTTTTTTTCAGATACCTTTTTAACAATTTTTTTTTCTTTCTTAAAAGTTTCCGGTCTTCTTGCTCTGCCGGTAGCAATAACTACCCAGTCATTACTAACCAAATCCAATCTCAATTCGGAGGGGAATTTGATATTTTTTGCTTCTCTATTTTTTTTCATTATACCCCGTAGAAGAATTTCGAATGAATACTAACTATCGTTCACGAAACCCTCTTGATTATAAAATAAATTACTTTTGTTGCCCTATGGTTTAATCTTTTAGGTGTTTTTTAAAAAACACCTTTTCGAAATTTCTCTACGGGGCATATTTATGAATAATTAAATTCCACCTTATTTTCAGCAGATCAAAAGCCATTTTTACCATTCCTTTCAATTTTACCTTGCTATCGGGGTCGTTTACCCAAACAACCGGGACTTCTTTAATTTTGTAGCCAAGTTTCTTGCCGACTTTCAAAATCTCCGAGTCAAACGCCCAACGGTCAATTTTGCATTTTGGTAAAATATCGCTGGCAGCTCTCTCGGTCAACGCCTTAAAGCCACATTGAGTGTCCCAAACACCCCACAAACCAATTGACACCTGAACCATCAAATTAAATATATTTCCTACCGTTATGCGATACCATGGCTGAGGAGGCTTTAAAATCGCTCCTTCTACATCCCGAGAACCAATCACAATGTCAAACCCTTTTTTGAAAAAAGGAAACATTCTTTCAACCTGGTCAATTGAGGTTGAATTATCGGCATCGGAAAATAACCTGATTTCTCCTTTTGCTTTCAATAATCCCTGCCGGACAACAAATCCCTTGCCATGATTTTTTTTATTATCAATTAATTTTAGGTTTCTAATTTCTGGTTCCAATTTCCTAACAACTTCGGCTGTTCTATCCTTTGAGCCATCGTTAGCCACAATAATTTCATATTCATATGATTGTTGCTTTAAATATTTATCAATTTCAAAAAGCGTTTTTGGCAAACGTTTTTCTTCATTATAGGCAGGAATAATAATTGATAAATACATTGCTCTATTTTATTGTTTGTTTATAATAAAATTAAATATTTATTTAATTATACAAGAAATCATAAATAATAAACAGTGAATAGTGAACAGTGAACAATTTATACAAAAACATCCTGCCAAAAATATGACGATCGTCATATTTTTGGCATACTGATGACTTCTATTCAAAATACAAAAAAAGCCCCACAATGATATAAATCTTGATGGGCCTAATGTCTATTTATTAGCCAGGTCGATATTTTGTTCTCCAATCATTTGGAGAAACATCAGTGGAAAAAACCGTAAATAAAAGAGCTAAAAACCCAAATGTTAATAAGCCCGTCATTTTAAACCTCTTTTTTTCACTATAAGTTTTTGTTTATTTCTAACTTAACGAACTATTTACATTATACGCCCATTCTATAAATCTGTCAATACTTGGCAGCCGGTTTTGGTGACGGCTATCATATGCTCAAAATGAGCTGACAAAGAGCCGTCTTTTGTTTGATAGCCATAACCGTCCCTGGCTGTTTTTAATCTCCAGTCCCCTATTGATAGCATGGGCTCAATACAGAAAACCATTCCTTCTTTTATTTTGGGTCCCTGGCCCCTTTTCCCGTAGTTTGGAATCTGGGGGTCTTCATGAAGCTCTCTGCCAATCCCATGTCCGCAAAGATCCCGGACAATATTATATCCCTGCCCTTCAACATATCTTTGGATAGTATTTCCTATATCTCCAAAAGTATTTCCCGGTCTGACTTTTTTTATTCCTCTTTTCAAGGCCTTTTTTGTCGCTCTGATTAATCTCTGAGCTTCCGGAGAAGTTTTCCCCACCGGAATCGTCACAGCCATATCGCTATGAAAACTATTAAAAATAAGCCCTCCGTCCAAAGTAATAATATCTCCTTCTATTAATTTTCTTTCTGAAGGAACGCAATGGACAATTTCCTCGTTTATACAGGCACACAAAGCAGCGGGAAATCCTTGATATCCTTTAAAATTTGGCTTGGCGCCGTATTTTAAAATAAGGTCCTCTGTGGCTTTATCTAAATATTTGGTGGTAACTCCAGGCTTAACTTTTTTTTCAACTTCTTTTATTACCCGAGCTAAAAGCTCACCAGCTTTCTTCATTATTCGGATTTCCTCTGATGTTTTAATTGAAATCATTTACTTTATTGCCTTCAGAATATCCTCAAAAACATTTTTAATTGACTGTTTGCCATTTATCTCAACAAGTCGATTTTGCTTTCTGTAATAATCAACTGCTTCCACTACTATTTTATCATAAAAATCCAACCGATTGTTGATTGGTTCGGAGGTATCGTCAGGTCGAGCGACTAATTCTCCTCCGCATTTATCGCAAACTTTCAACTCCTTAAACTTTCCAACCCAAGGAATTAATCTTCCGCATTTCTGGCAAATTCTTCTCTTTGATAAACGATTAAATGCCTCTTCTCTTGATATATCAAGTAAAATATTAAAAGTATTTTCTTTCCGCTCTAAAAACTCCATAAACTCATCAATATTTTTGGCCTCATCTAAGCGGCGAGGGGAACCATCAAAAAGAATACCCTGTTCTTCCTTAACATTATAAGCTGCTTTATACATCCATAAACTGGTTGCCAATTCATCAAAAGGCAATCCACCTTCTCCTATAATTTTTTTAATCCTTTTCCCTGTGTCGGTATCAGTTTTAGCTAAATCTCTAAATAAATCACCAGTATAGATATAAAACAGATTTCCGAAATGTTTCATCAAAAGCTTGGCCTGAGTTCCTTTCCCTGAACCAGA
Source organism: uncultured Candidatus Saccharibacteria bacterium (assembly GCA_964418955.1). Taxonomy (GTDB): domain Bacteria; phylum Patescibacteriota; class Minisyncoccia; order Minisyncoccales; family GWA2-38-27; genus CAYLWZ01. The sequence goes on from CAYQNN010000017.1 coordinate 6,704, forward strand.
TCTTCCTATTAAAGTAAAATTTAATGGCTTGTTCATATTCGCTTCGCTTGCCACGGATTGCCGCTAATGATAGCGGATTAGATATATATTTGCGCTAATCCGTTATTAATCCGTGGCAATCGTTTATTTAAAATGTTTCGTATTCTCTCATCTGAAGTTGGGCGTTAATTTGCCGCATCGTTTCTAAAACCACGCTGACTACAATCAATAAAGAAGTGCCTCCGATCAAAAAACTAAAAACCATCACTCCAGTAACCCCTCCGACGATAGAGGGCATTACCGCTATTGTACTTAAAAATAAAGCGCCGATTAACAATACCCTATTTAAAATATAATGGATAAAATTAGCGGTTGACTCCCCGGGTCTGATTCCCGGAACAAAACCGCCCATTTTTTGCAAGTTTTCAGAAATAGCCTTCGGGTCAAAAGTTACAGCTGTGTAAAAATAAGTAAAAAGGCCGACTAGCAAAAAATAAAGAATCCCATGAACCCAACCATTTTGAAGAAAATCAGCCGCACTTTTAGCAATCGTCCCTACTATTCCCGCCGAACCGGCGAGAAAATTGGCAATCATTCCCGGGAAAAGCAAAATTGATAAAGCAAAAATTATCGGCATAACTCCGGCCGGATTAACATTCATCGGCAAATAAGTAGATACTCCTCCATACATTTTCATCCCTCGGACCCTTTTAGCGTAAGAAATTGGTATATTACGCCTTGCCTCATTGATTAAAACAACTCCGGCAATAATAACCAAAGACATAGCAAAAAAGAGCAAATATGAAGGAATACGAGCCGGGTCCCAGGTAATAGCCATCTGACGAATATCGCTGGGGAAACGAGCAATAATCCCGGCAAAAATTAGAAGAGAAACACCATTGCCGATCCCTTTTTCCGAAATCAATTCTCCCAACCACATTAAAAATACCGTACCGGCGGCAATAGTTGAAAGTGAAGTTAAAAGCGCAATTGGCGAAAGATGAGGAATAACATTTTGGCGTTGGAACAAAGCGAGCATTGCGTATCCCTGGAGAATAGCAAGGGGAATAGTTAAAATTCTTCCGTATTGATTAAACTTCTGCTTACCGGCCTCTCCTTCTTCTTTGTACATTTTCTCC
>CAYQNN010000017.1:7831-9078 GCA_964418955.1 uncultured Candidatus Saccharibacteria bacterium
TCTTTCTAATTGGGGAAAAATCATAGTTAGAAGCTGTAAAATAATAACTGCTGTAATATAAGGACCTAAACCAAGCATAACAATAGAAAATCTATCCAATGCTCCGCCAGTGAATACGTTTAAAAGCCCGAACATCTGAAATTGCTCAAAAAACCTTCGTAAATTATCAGCGTTTACTCCCGGCATAGGAATATTTGCCATTAATCGAAAAACAGCAAAAACAACTAAAACAAAAATAATTTTTTTGCGTAAATCGCGAATTTTAAAAACTTGAACTATTTTTTGATACCACATAACTTAAAATGTCTAATTTCCAATATCCAATTTCCAACAAAATAACTAATGTCAAACTTCTAATGTCTAATTTTTTGCTAATTAGGTATTTGAAATTTCATTGGGAATTGGGAATTAGGAATTTCTACTGCTCCTCCTGCCTCCTTTATTTTTTTCTTAGCGCTTTTTGAAACTTCACACTTTTCAATAGTCAGCTTCTTGCTTATTTTTCCTCTCGCCAAAATTTTCACTTTTGGCACCTTCCCTCCTATTCTACGAATTAACTTTCTTTTAAGCAAACTTTCCGGACTAATAACTTCCGTTTCCTTAAATTTCTCTGTTAAAATATCTAAATTAACAACGACTATATTCTTTTTAGGAATTTTAGTTCTATAACCCCTTAACTTAGGATGTTTTTTTATCAACTCCCGAATAACCGGAGCAAATCTATGCCCGGAGCGCGACTTTTGTCCCTTTAAACCTTTCCCCGAATAAGTGCCTTTTTTACCGCCACGCCCAATTCGTTTTTTCTTTTTTAATTTATAGGCAGGTTTTAATTGATGTAATTGCATATATAAAGTAATTAAAAAAAATAATATTTTACTTTTCTGTTCTTTGTGTTCTCAGTTTTTCCAAAGCGCAAATTGTAGCTTTGGCGTTACTAATCTTATTTCCTGTTTTTCCTATAATTTTTGAAGAAATATTTTTGATCCCGGCCAAATTACAAACATCTCTAACCGTCCCTCCTGCCACCAAACCTCTCCCCCTTTTTTGGGGTTTCAATAAAATTTTAGCCGCTCCGAATTTTGCCTCAACCCGATGAGGAATTGTTTCATTTTCAATCAGAACTTTGATAAGATTTTTTTTAGCTACCCTTGTTGCTTTTTCAATTGCCTGAGCGACATCCGCGCCCTTGTCCACTCCAAATCCAACTCTTCCTTTTTTATCTCCTATTACCACTCCTGCCCGAAACC
>CAYQNN010000018.1:0-9015 GCA_964418955.1 uncultured Candidatus Saccharibacteria bacterium
CTCCCTGGAGGGTTGCTTTCCAATTTCCCTGGACCCAAAGGGGACTCCCCGAAGGGTTGCTTTTTATGAAATATTAGATAGAAAGAAAGCTATCAGGAAAGCCCTAAAAATAGCTAATCCCGGCGATGTGGTAATAATTACGGGCAAGGGTTCCGAGCCCTGGATGTGCGTTGCCGAAGGAAAAAAAATACCCTGGGATGATAGAAAAGTAGCCAGAGAAGAGTTTCAGAAAATTCAAAAGTAAAATTAGTATGGAAAAATTTGTAATTAAGCTCCGTCTTAAAAGGATTTTTTTTAAAACTAGGGAGTTGAAAAAAAATAAAAAAAACAGTAAAATAAATATTATTCGTAAAATATAGTTCCTTTAAAACTTAAAAAGAAAGGTGGCGCAAGAATGGGAAAAAATGGATTTGAAGAATTTTTTAGGCGTTATGAAGGAAACCCTATTTTAACGCCGGAGATATGGCCGTATAAAGTGAGTTCGGTTTTTAATCCCGGAGCAGTAAAATTTAATGGTAAAATTTTACTTTTAGTCCGAGTTGAAGACCGGCAGGGATATTCTCACTTAACTGTTGCCGAAAGTAAAAATGGGAAAACAAACTGGGAAATAAACAAAAGTTCGTCTATAGCGGCGGAAACAGAGAAAGGAGAAGCAATACTCGGATTAGAGGATCCAAGGATTGTTTGGATGGAAGAGCGGCAGGAATATATCATTACCTGCGTTTCCTTTTTTAAGGGAGTTGCCGGAACTCCGCCTGGCATTTCTTTGATATCAACTAAAAATTTTTCAGATTTTGAACGTTTAGGACAAAAATTGATACCGCCGAACAAAGACGCTTCTTTATTCCCTAAAACTATTAAAGGGTATTACGCCTTAATAAACCGGCCGGTTGTAGATGGAAGAGAAGATGTCTGGGTTTCTTTTTCAAAGGATTTAGAATTTTGGGGGAAAAGCAGGGTTTTGCTTACTACCGGAAACAGAAGCTGGGACTGCCATAAAGTGGGGTTAGGTCCGCCGCCGATTGATACAGCAAATGGCTGGCTGATTATCTACCATGGAACAAGAATGACGGCTTCCGGCGCTCTTTATCAGATTGGCTTAGCTTTATTGGATTCAGACCTTAAAGTGATTCGTCAGAGCAGAGATTGGGTTTTTGGTCCTAGAGAATATTACGAGAGAGTTGGCGCTGTTAATAATATTGTTTTTCCTTGCGGCGCGATTGTTGATGAAGAAACGAATGAGCTTTTGGTTTATTACGGCGCGGCAGATTCAGTCGTTGCCTTAGCTATCGCTGATTTAAATGATGTTCTTGATTATTTAAAAAAATGTAAAGATTATTGACTAATATCAATTTAAAATCCCTGTTATCAATTTATTGAAGCAGGGATTTATTTTTAAGGGTTGATTTTTATTTTGTTTTAGATTAAGATATAAAATACTTTTTATGTTATTATTTTTTCTTTTAATCTTAGCTTTAATAGCAGGATTTAATTTTTTGTATCTACCATGGGAAGAAAAACTATGCCGAAATCACTTCGTAAATTTATCAGAAGAGAAAAAGCCCGGATTCGTCGGGAAGTTTTAGATATAAAAGGACAGGAAAAACAAATTTCAAAATTATATCAAAAAATTACATCCGAAAAGAGCAAAGTCCTTTCCCCGCCAAGACGGGGTCGGGGCACTGTTCGAATGAGTCCATTTGAATAAATTATTCGTAGATTCGGATATCATTCGTAGGTTCGGATTATAATTGCAAGTGAGGAAGAAAAAGAAAAGTTTAGTTTTCTTTTTCGACCGAACGCCGCAATTATGTAAAGTATTTACAATATTTATTATGAAAACGAAGGAAATATATAATTTGGCTATTCAAATGGGGATTGAAGCGGATTTTCGGGGAGAGGAAGGAATTAAGAAGTTTTTGGAGAACAAGAAAGAGAAATACGAAAAGATGAACGAGAAAGAAAAAGGAGAATTTGATGTTGAAGCCCTTGAAAATCCTTATTTGGACTCAAGGATTTATTATATTGCCGAAGACAAAGAAATTAAAAAAGTTTTGGCTGGAATTGATATTGAGCCGGCCGAGCTTTTATTGTCAAAAGAAATTGGTTCCGCTGGAAGCGGAATAGATTTAATTATCGCCCACCATCCCGTCGGCAAGGGATTAGCCCATTTGGCAGATGTAATGGATTTACAGTGTGATGTTTTAAACTTTTACGGCCTTCCTATAAATATTGCAGAAGGCTTAATGAAAGAAAGAATTTCTGAAGTTGCCAGAGGAGTTAATTCAGTTAATCATCAAAGAACCGTTGATGCTGCTAAAATTTTAAAGATAAATTTGATGAACTCTCATACCCCCTGTGATAATTTAGCGGCAAAATTTTTAAAAAGTTTGATTGAGGAAAAAAAACCAGAAAGAATTGGGGAACTAATAAACCTATTAAAAGAGGTGCCGGAATATAAAGAAGCGATGAAAATTGGGGCCGGGCCTAAAGTTTTTGTTGGCGCTCCGGAAAATCGCTGCGGTAAAATTGCCCTGACTGAAATTACCGGCGGAACAGAAGGTTCGCCAAAATTATACGAAAAAATGGCTCAAGCTGGCATTGGCACAGTTGTTGGTATGCATATTTCCGAGGAACATAGAAAAGAAGCCGAGGCCGCCCACTTGAATGTTGTTATCGCCGGCCATATGTCTTCTGATTCCTTAGGAGTAAATTTATTTTTAGACGAGTTGGAGAGAAGAGGAATTGAAATTATTCCTTGCAGCGGCCTTATTCGTATTTCCCGAAATAAATAATCTGCTCATTATTTCACGACCGTGAAATAATGGACATTGATAGATATTAAGTATTTGTAGCGTGTTTTTTAAAAAAGAATGAAACATTGTGTTTCATTTATAGTTCTTTACCAATCTATTTTTAAGGAGACTGATTATGAAAAATAATACTGCTCCAAAAATGACTGTTGGACAAATGAAAGAGTTGATAGCGGCTATAGTTGAATCAATACCGGCTAATTTGCCGTTTGGCGTTGCCCAATATTGGATTGGCAGGAAAGGAGAATTAGGCATAGGAGTCGGAGAATTATTGAGAAGCATCGGCGACATAGAAGTTAAAAAAATTCTTGCCGCTCTTGCTGTTTGGCAAAAATTTTATTTTGAATTTTTTGGAATTAAAACTAATTTCGAGAAAATTAAAATACCTGTAGTAATGACAGGTTTTGATCGACTAATTGTTGTAGCTCAAGGGTTGCCCTTAAATGAGGTTTATGGCAAGTGCACCGAAAGATTCCAATGTAGCTGCTATAAGGACGACTTGAATAAAACAATTATCCGGAACGACCGCAATCCTGACAAAGGTCCTTATGCCGTTTGGGTCAGAGATAGAGTTGAAGCAGACGAGGAAGTAATAAACTTTTCTGCTGATGACCTCAAGAAAGAGAAGATCCATGGAATCACTCTTTTAGAACGTCTGCTTTATGAACTTAAATACTGGAAAGACATAGGCGAACACTTAGATAAAGAGGGTACTACTCTTTGCGCGGGCTCTCGTGATTCGGATGGCCTTGTGCCGAGAGCTTATTGGCGCGATGGCCAGTTCAATGTCAATTGGTCTGGTCCGCAGGGTTACGACTCGTCTTTGCGTACTCGCGTCGTAATTTCTTGCTAATTCTTGTAGCTTTTTTTGACGCTAAAATTAAGCCCTTGTTCAATTTGTTGAGCGAGGGCATTTTTTTACAAAGAACCTTTATCAAATTTCCTCTGCGGGGTAAAATTAATTAATGAGAACGGGAATTGCCACAGTTCCATTGGATACCGGCCGTTGTCCGCGTTGGCTTTTTGAAAAGATGAAGCGTCTTTCCCGAGGCATATTTTTAGCTATTCGGGAAGAATTTGGGCCGGAAGAAATTTTAAAAAGGTTAGCCGACCCCGTTTGGTTCCAATCGCTTGGCTGTGTAATCGGATTTGACTGGAATAGCAGTGGTTTAACTACTACCACTTTGGGAGCTTTAAAGGTTGGACTTTTCGATATTCAAGATGAGCTGGGTATTTATGTCTGCGGTGGAAAAAAAGAGTCAAGAAAAACTCCTCAAGAGATTGAAACATACGGGATTTCCCGTGGCTTTTCTTTTGCCCCGGATTTAATTTACGCCTCAAAAATGGCGGCAAAAGTTGATAGTTCTCTGGTCCAGGATAAGTACCAAATTTATCATCACAATTTTATTTTTACGAAATCAGGGAAATGGGCGGTTATCCAACAGGGTTTAAATACAGAGAATCAAACTGCCCGCCGCTATCATTGGCTTTCTTCTACCCTTCGGCAGACTCAGGACAAGATTGATTTTGTGGAAGAACCTCACTCAGGAATAGTTTCTGACATTAGAGGAAACCCTTTGAACCTGACCGCTAAAAAAAGCAATAAAAATAGAAAAATTTCAAACGAGTTAGTAACCGAAGAACCAAAAACATTTTTAAAAGATATAAGATTAATTTCTGAGAAATCTAATTCTTTGATTAGACAAAGAAGACTTCCTAATTTTGCGGAAATGGAATTGAATAATGTTGAATTCCATTGGCATCCGGTTGCTAACGAAAAATTTGATTTGAAAAGGTTGGAAAAAACCGTCTTTTTTGCCAAAGAACAGAGTCCCCAAAACTTTGAACAACTTTTAGCGTTAAAAGGAATCGGCCCAAAAACTATTCGCGCTCTTTCTTTAGTTTCAGAAGTAATTTATGGGGCAAAACCCTCTTACGAGGACCCTGCCAGATATTCATTTTCTGTGGGCGGAAAAGATGGAACACCATTTTTCGTGGAAAGAAATATTTATGATAAACTATTAGATATAGTAGAAAAAGGAATTAAAAAAAGTAAAATATCAAATAGAGAAAAAGCCGAAGCTCAAGAAAGATTGGCTAAGATAATTTGAAAGATTTTAAGGTTTATCGTCAATGAATAGACAATAAACAAACTGTTTAAAAACTATTTTGCCGAGCAGTACGATAGTTAGGTTAAACTTTAGTTGACAATAAACAAAAAATATTCAATACTATGAAAAGTAATTTAAATAGTTTGAATCTAAAACGCTAACACTATGCTAAAGGAGAAAAAAATGAAATACAAAATTGGCGTAATGGGGAAGGCAAGCCGAGGGGAAAAAATCTCTCAAGATTTAGTCGAGAAAGCAAAAAAGACCGGAGAAGAGATTGCTCAACAGAACTGCATATTAGTTACCGGCGCTTGTATGGGGGTTTCTTATGAAGCCGCCAAAAGTTGTGGAGAAAAAGGGGGAGAGGTGTTAGCTTATTCCCCTTCTTCCGATTTAAAAAGCCATATTGAGCCACCGATTAGCTATCCTTATCCTCCAGCCGGATGTAAATTAATTTTTACAGGAATGGGAAAAGTGGGAAGAAATGTCCTATCTATTAAAGAATCTGACGGGGTGATAATTATTGGTGGAGGAATGGGAACGACCAACGAGTTCTCTATCGCTGCCCACGAAGGAAAGGTAATAGGAATTCTTAAGGGAACAAAAGGAGCCGCTGATGAACTCTTAGAATTATTTAAAAAAATTGGAGGAAAGAAAAATGCAGTTGTGGTGGCAGATTATAACCCCAAAAAATTAGTGGAGAAAGTAATCCAAAAAATAAAAGAAAAAGAGGAATATTTGAAACCAAGTAATGAAATTCCAATTTCTTTTAAGAATCAAAACGGGAAACAGCTAATAGGAATTTTTCATTTACCTCTTAGGGTTTACAAACCCCCTTTAGTGATTCTGGTTCATGGATTTGGGGGCAGCAAAACCAAAATAAGCTTTGTAAGATTAGCCAGAGCTTTAGTAAAAGAGAAGATTGCCGTATTTCGGTTTGATTTTGAAGGGTGTGGAGATTCTCAAGGAGATCTAGAAAATACCACTATTCAGAAACAGATTTTAGATTTAAATTCGGCGATAAAAGCTATTTTGAAAGAAGCGGACATAGACGGAACAAGAATAGCATTTGTAGCGGAAAGTTTAGGGACAGTAGTTGCTGCTTTATTTAAAAATCAGTTTAGTTTTCCTTTGAAAACAATGGTTTTTTGGGCTCCTGCTTTTTGTCAAAAGAAACTTTTTCAAGTCTGGCATACTCCAGTAGAACTCGAAAACTGGAGAAAAAAAGGATATATTACAAGAAAAGACAAAAAAATAGGGGTGGAATATTTGAGAGAAAATGAAAATGAAGATTATTCAAGAGCTCTTTCTCGAATTGATTTACCGATTTTAATTTTGCATGGCAAGAAAGACGAAACTGTTCCGATAAAATTTTCAGAAAATTTAGCAAAAAAGTTTAAAAACTTAAAACTAATTAAATTATCTTCTGGCCATAAATTTGAAGATTATACCGATCAGGGAAAACTAATTAGAGAAACAATAAGGTGGGTAAAGAAATATATTTGAACCCAAAAGCAGTAAGTAAAAAACTTACTGCTTTTTATTTAAAACTTTTACCATATAAGTATCTTTTAATTTGTATCCTAATTTTTTAAAATAGTTTCTTGCCCCGACGCCAGAAATTACAGCCATTTTATTTACCTTGTTAAATTGTTCGCCTTTCATGCGAACACCAGATTCACTGGATTTAACGGGGTGAATGCCAAATTCTTTTTTGATTATTTTTTCCGCCTCTTTCATTAACTTTTTACCTAATCCTTTATGTTGAGGAGAAAGCGTAGGGGCATGCCCCCCACTTAATGGAAGAAGTTGGCCGTAAGTATGTATTTCTCTAATGATCGCCGAATTTTTCAAAACTGGCAAAATACTATAAGAACCTTTCTTGTAGTATTGAGAGGGTATACGGAGGCGCAGTAGGCTATAAAGTCGCGTTCGGTTTTTGTTTTCGTAGCTTAGAAAAACTTCTTTACCGCCGGAAGCATTATAGTCTTGGCGAAATAAGCAGAGTTTTTCCTTTGGATTATAATTTTCTTTTACTTCTCTACATCTTATACATTTGCATCTTAGCCTCTGATTTTTCATTTCTTTCTGGACAATTTCTCTTAAGTTTGAAGTTTTAGTCCCTCCTTCAATAATATTTTCTGAAGGTATATCCCTAATTATTCTTTGAATCCGGCAGTAATAAGGAATTCTCTTTTTAATCTCAATTAAGAGTTTTATCAATTTTTTCTTAGAATAAGGTCTAAATTTCCTCTTTTTATACCACCTATATAAAGGCGCTTCTTTAACTAAAGCCAAAGGATAGATTTTTAGGAGATCGGGTTGGAAATCAGGATTTGAAAAAATTTCCTCAAACATTTTAATATCTCCTTTATAATCGGACCCTGGCAGGTTTGGCATCATTTGATAGGAAACCTTAAAACCGGCATCTTTCAAAAGTTTTGTCGCTCTTATTGTTGCTTCAACTTTGTGCCCTCTTTTATTTAATTCTAAAACGTCGTCATAAATGCTTTGGACTCCTAATTCTACCCTGGTTATTCCTAATTTCCTTAATCTTTTTAATTCCTCTTTCGTTATATAATCTGGCCGAGTTTCTATGGTAACCCCGACAATTCGATGTTTTGTTTTTTCGTTTACTTTCTGAGCCGTTTCTAAAGAATAGCTGTTTTTGTTATTGGCTGAATCAAAGCATTTTTTGATAAACCAAGTTTGGTAATTTTTTGGATAGTAGCTCCAAGTTCCTCCAATAATTCTTAATTCAATTTTGTCGGTCGGATGGCCGATTGCTTCCAAAGACTTCAATCTTGTCTTAACCTGCAAATAAGGGTCAAAACCAGTTAAAATTGCTCTTTGAACCGCCGGCTCTCCCTTTAAATAGCTTTTTGGAATTCCTTTTTGCTCGGGGCAATAAATACATTTCCCCGGACAGGGATAGGGTTTGGTCAAAACAGAAACATTTACTATCCCTGAAAGAGAACGAATTCGTCTTTTTCTTAAAAGAAATTCTAAATTTTTATCGGCTTTTAATCTTTTATTTTTGACTAAATTGTGGTATGCTTTTAATAGTTTAATATTAGAAGGAGTAGAAATATTAAATTTTTTTGCAATTTTTCTTTTAAAAGAATCTAAGCCAGCCAAGGTTTTTACTTGGTTTTTTACTAATTCTTGAATTGCTAATTCAAATAGAGTTAATTTTGTTTTCATGCCCCGTAGTAGAATTTCGACAAATTATTTTTTTGTTGTCCTGTAGCGGTCGAAATTTCACTACAGGGCATGGATAAAAAATATGCAGAATATTTACTTAAGAAAACTCAAGCAGATTACAACTTAATTGCCGGCGATTTTTCAAGGACCAGAGAAAAACCATGGGAAGAAATTAGGTTTTTGTTCGATGATTATTTGATAGAAAAAGAAAAGGTTTTGGATTTAGGATGCGGCAATGGCCGTTTTTATGAGTTTTTTAAGAACAAAGATATAAATTATATTGGAATAGATAACTCTGAGAAATTGATAGAGATAGCTAAAAAAAGATTTTCCGGGACGAATTTCCAAGTAGCAGACGCTTTAAATTTACCCTTTCCAGACAATTATTTTGATAAAGTTTATGCTATTGCTGTTTTGCATCATATTCCCTCAAAAGAATTTCGCCTTCAGTTTTTAAGAGAAGTAAAAAGGGTTTTGAGACAAAAAGGGCTTTTAATTCTGACTATTTGGAAATTTCATAACAAGAAAGCAATTTTTCTACTTTTAAGATACACTATTTTGAAGATAATTGGAAAGTCAAAATTAGATTTTAAAGATATTTTTGAGCCTTGGGGTAAAAAAATTAATAGATACTACCATTGGTTTTCGGAGAAAGAATTAACGAGTTTAGCCGAAGAAGCAGGATTTAAAATTAAAAAAAGCGGTGTTGTAAAAAATAAAAGAGGCAACCGTCAAAATATTTATTTAATAGCGAAAAAGCCCTCATAGTTTAACGGATAGAGCGTCTCCCTCCGGAGGAGAAGATGGCTGTTCGAATCAGCCTGAGGGCAGATGATTTCTTGGAGGAGTGCGAGAGTGGTTGAATCGGGCAGTTTCGAAAACTGCTA
>CAYQNN010000019.1:0-8863 GCA_964418955.1 uncultured Candidatus Saccharibacteria bacterium
CCTTTCAAAATAAACTGACGCGACTTCCTTCCTGTCTTCTGAAGGTTTCTTATGCTTTTTGGATTAAACTTGCTGAAAATTTTTTTTAATTTTTCGTCAATTTTATTTGCTTTCAAAAATTTCCAATAAATGTTAGTGGTTAAAGCAAAACCATCGGGGACATTAACCCCTTTTTTTGAAAGATCTCCATACATTTCTCCCAAAGAAGCATTCTTCCCTCCAATTAAAGGGACATCCTCAAATTTAATTTCTTTTAGCCATAAAATATTTTTTTTTGATTTTTCCATAATTAGTATTTATTTTATTTTTTACATTTAGGGCACATAACCGAAACGATAAAATATTTTTCACCCTTTGAAAGGTCTCTTATAAGATTAAAAACAAGGTCTGAACCGCAAATAGGACATTTAAAATCATAATTATAACCTAAATCAGTAATTAAATCTTTGGCGTTATATAAATGTTTTTGAATAGCTATCATATAAGATTTTTGTTCCCCAAGGGCAATTTTTACCTTCCTTGCTACCTCCAAGGGAGTAACATCTGTTGCTGCAATAAAATCTTTAGCTTCTAATTCTATGGCTTCCATTCTTTCCGATTTTTTCTCAATTTGAACAAAAATAATTATTGGAATTTCTTTAACTATTTCTTTTCTCCGAAGCGTCTTTAATACTTCAAATCCTCCCAGGTCGGACAGATGAATATCGGCTATAATTATATCCGGCTTCTCTTCTTCGGCTAAAACTAAAACCTCTTCCCCTTTTTTTGTTTCTGATACAAAAAAGCCTTGGCTTTTAAAAACCTCGGAATAGGTTTCTCTTATAAAATCGTCTTTAATGGCAATAATTATTTTTTTTGGGGTTTCCATATTTTTTGAGCTATTGCTAATTCTTCGTTTGTTTTTAGAGATAATATCTTCGTTTTATCCAAAATATTTAAATTTTTACAAATCATATTTCTGATTTTAGTAGAACCTGAACCGATTGTTCCGGTAAAAATTAATAAATCACATCCTCCCAAAACAACAAAATAAGCTCCGACATATTTTTGAATTTTATAAACAAACATTCCCAACGCTAACTTCGCTTTTTTATCTCCCCTTTTAGCTTTTCCTAAGATTTTCAGCATATCATCGCTTCCAGAAATTCCTTTCAATCCAGAGGAGAAATTTAGAATTTTATTAACTTTCTTTAAAGAAAAATGCTTGGAAAGTTCTAATATAATACCCGGGTCAATATCGCCGGAACGAGTCATCATCATTACTCCTTCCATTGGGGTAAACCCCATAGAAGTATCAATTGCTCTGCCGTTTTTTATAGCTGTAATACTTGAACCGCCGCCTAAATGGCAAGTAATAATTTTTAACTTTTTAAACGGCTTTTTAATCTTTTTGGCTCCTATCTTAGCCGCATATTCATGAGAAATTCCATGAAAACCAAAACGGCGGAATCCGTATCTTTTTCTTAAATTTTCGGCCAAGGGATAAACATAAGCTCTCTCTGGTAAATCTTTATAAAATTCAGTGTCAAAAACGGCAATATGAGGAACCTTTGGGAAAACCTTTCTGGCAATTTTTATTCCCAAGACATTAAAAGGATTGTGAAGAGGCGCTAATTTGTTAAACTTTTCTAACTCTCTTAAAACATTATCGTTTATTCTAATCGCTTTTCTGAATTTCTTTCCGCCATGAACAACTCTATGTCCAATTAATTGAATATCTTTTTTGTGATTATTTAATTTAGATAATTCTTTTTTTAAACTTTTTTGATATTCTTTAGAATTAAAAATAGCGCGTTTCCCCTCTTTTGATAGTCTTAAATTATTGTCAAACAACTTCCATTTTATTGATTGGCTCCCACAATTAAATACAAGTATCATATTATTTCTCCCTTACCTTTTATTCTTATTCCTGCGGCGTTCCCTTCATCAGTATCAACCTGCATATAAAGCCGGAAATTCTTGTTGGTTCTTATTTTAACATTATGGAAAGTTATTGCTCTTTCTCCCTTCACCCTGACCGAAACTACTGTTCCATTTTTTAAGCCAAGCTTTTCTGCTTCTTTTGTCTGACAATGAATATGACGCTGGGCAATAATTACCCCCCTTTTAATTTTTATTTTCTTTTTGGGGCTAATCAAAATTATCCCGGGCGTTTTCTTAAGGTCTCCCGATATTCTCACCGGAGGATTTAATTTTAAATAAATTGCGTCTGTTCGGGATAATTCTACCTGTGTTTCTTTTCTTGCCGGACCTAAAATTCTCACTCCTAAAATTTTTCTTGAACCTGCCTGAATATTCAATGTTTCTTTGGCCGCAAACTCCCCGGGCTGGCTAAGCATTTTCATTTTTTTTAATCTATATCCTTTGCCAAAAAGTTTTTCCAGGTCTTTCTGGGATAAATGAATATGTCTTGCAGAAATTTCAATTAATACTTTTTTATTCATTGTTTTATTATACCTTGTAGAAGAAATTTGACAAAGGTTCTTCTGTGAAAAACTTAATTTGCCCTAAACGGTCAGATTTTCTCTGCGAGGATTATGCCTTTTTTAAAAACAAAAAAGGGAAATTCTATTCTCCACAAAAGGAACCGAATATTCAGGCATTACCGGATATCCAAGAATCACAGTCAAAAAGCCGAAACAAAGTTTCGGCTTTTTTATTTTCAAAACAATAAAGTTATAGTTTCTTCCCTATATATTCAGCAAAATCTGCCAATCTGCAAGAGTAGCCATACTCGTTATCATACCAGCCAAGAATTTTGATTAAATTATCTTTTACCATTGTCTGGGCGATATCAATAATTGCTGAATAGCTATCTCCGATAAAATCTGTTGAAACCAATGGTTCTTCTTCCACCCTTAAAATTCCCTTCATTTTTTCGCTCTGGGCCGCTTTTCCGAAAATCTCATTTACTTCATTTTCATCCTTAGGCGCTTTTTTAACTTCAACGGTTAGGTCAACAATAGAAACGGTAGGAGTGGGAACTCGAATAGCAATTCCGTTTAACTTTCCGTTTAATTCCGGAATAATTTTGCCAATCGCTTTAGCCGCTCCTGTAGTCGTGGGAATAATATTCAAAGCGGCCGCTCTTGCCCTTCTCAAATCTTTATGGGGCAAGTCTAAAATTCTTTGGTCGGTAGTATAACTATGAATTGTGGTCATAAAACCTTTCTGAATTTTAAAGTTGTCATTCAAAACTTTTACCATTGGAGCCAGGCAGTTGGTAGTACAGGAGCCCATATCCATTACTTCGTCTTTTTTAGAATCAAATTTTTCTTCATTTATTCCTAAAACATAACCCGGCACTCCTTCAGATTTTGCCGGGGCGGAAATTATCACCTTTTTGGCTCCAGCTGTAATATGTTTTTTCGCATCCTCTAATTTTCTAAAAACTCCGGTGCATTCCAATACCACAGCTACTTCTAAATCTTTCCAGGGTAACTTTTCCGGATCTTTTTCGGCAAAAACTGGAACTCTCTTCCCGTCTATAGTAATGCTTTTCTCGTCAGAACTGACTTCTTTTCCATATCTTCTATACACAGAATCATATTTTAAAAGATGAGCCAGAGTTTTATTGTCTGTTAAATCATTAATAGCTACCACTTCTAAATCCGGGTGATTTTCTAAAATTCTTCGGAAAGTAGGACGCCCTATCCTCCCAAAACCATTGATAGCGATTTTTATCATATCCAAGACCTTTTACAAGATAATCCTTAAATTATCTATCAAAGGGTCTAATTACTCTTTAATATCTAATAACTTCACAATTTTCTCTTTGTCAAAGCCCACCACGATCTGGCCGTCAATATCCACAACCGGCACGCCCATTTGCCCGGATTTTTTAATCATTTCATCAAGCTCTGCCTTGTTTTGCGACACATCAATATCTTCAAACACAATATTATGCTCTTTTAAAAATTCTTTTAAAGTGAAACAATATGGACAGCTCGGCGTAGAAAAAACTTTTACTTTAGCCATAATTTTAATTCAAGGGCATAAACTAATCAAGACTCTTCGCTGAAAATAGAGATTTTTATTACTCGCAACTCCCGCCTCCCGAAGAACCGGAAGAATATTCTTCAGAAAAACTTATTGCCGCTGAATCAGCAGTTAATTCTTTAGAACAAACATCAGGGCTGTTATTAAAACCGCAACAAAGCAAGGTCTTCACCGCCTCGGCGGTTCTTCCCCCGAAATCAAACTCGTTTACCCTTTCCCCATTCAGCATTAAAGCCGGTGAACCGGAAACGCTATACTCATTTTGAAGGTCAAAATCTTCTTTTGCGTATTTTAATCCCTTTGAAGAATCAGCTGTACAACTATTTAGTTTTCCAGCGTCAATATTAGCGCTGTTTAAACAATCATCTGCATCTCCTTTTTTAATATAACAAGAAACATAGTTCCAATATTTATCCGGTTGTTCCTCTCTTATACATATTTGTTTTAGATTTTCTTGGGCTTCTTCATCGCCGTGCATAGAAGTAATTTTGTTATCAGAAATAGAGCCAATATACCTCACTTTTACACTATTTAACAAAGAAGGAATATTTTTCCAAATCTCCGCTAAAATTCTTTGCATTTGCACTCCATAGGGGCAGCTGCTAACAACGAAAACATTCATTAAGGGCTCGTCTGACTTTTTAATATCTTCGCACGACTTTTTCACATCTGTCGCATTGGACACTGCGTTTTGAACTGGTTCCGGCTCCATATCAATCCTTTCCGGATAGAGAAAACGGCCATCAAGGGTAGTGTAAGTATCAATATTATTTCCCTGAAGATTAATTGTTACTTTATACAATCCGTTTTCTTTTTCTTCTGCAACGCCAACCAAAGAGGCGGTAGCTCGTCCGTTTAACAAATTCTTATTTATAAAATCAATTATCTTCGGCCCGATTTCTTGGGAAGAAACAATATTTCCTTTCGCATTAGAAGGACACTTATAAATGTTTATGAAAACTATTGCCCCGGCTATTGCTAAACAGGTTATGATAATAGTTAAAGGAAGTAAATTCTTTGATGTTTTTTTAAGCATATTCGTTAATTTATTAATTAGGCCTTTATCATGTCAGTTTTTTATATATCCAAGCCCGACAACCGTATATATAATAAACAATATTTGATTATACTAAAGAATTTATTTTTTGGCAATAGTTAATATCTCTTTGCTATTCATTTTTAATGATTTACTAATTTCATACTTTATCAAACCCCCGTAATCAACTTCAACATTAATAACATCTTTATCCCCTATTTTTTCAATATATTTCATTAAAGCTCTCAAAGAATTATGGCTTGCAACCACTAAAACATTTTTTCCTTTTTTCAAATCTTTTTCAATATATTTTTTATAAAAAGGAATCGTTCTTCTGCAAACATCTTTTAAACTTTCTCCTCCGCCCGGTGGAGAAACATTATAACTTCTTCTCCAAAGATGAACTTTCTCTTCTCCGTATTTAGCTATGGTTTTTTTCTTGTTCAGGCCCTCAAGTTTTCCATAATGGCGTTCGTTTAAATCTTTTGTAACATATACTGGCATAAAATTTCCTGGGCCTTCAAAATAATCACCCCACTCCTGAGTTTTTCCGCCGTCACGAGAAATAAAAATCGGATATTTTTGCTTGCCAGCCTCTAAAATACGCGCTACTGAATCAATGTTTCGAAAAAGGGGCGAAGTAAAGATTTCATTGATGTGAACCCGAAAAATTTGCTTAGCTTTTTTAGCTGCATCTTTTTTTCCATCCTGACTAATTGGCACATCGGTCCAACCAGAAAAATGCCTTAATAAAAATAATTTTGCCATATTGTTGAATTATTTAATTCTTAATTCCTCTTCAATTTCTAATAATCTATTATATTTAGCCACTCTCTCTCCTCTGGCTGGAGCGCCGGATTTAATAAAATCAGCTCCAACCCCTACTGCTAAATCGGCGATAAAATCATCGCCGGTATCTCCAGAACGGTGAGAAACAATAACTTTCCAGTCGAAAGATTTAGCTAATTTTACCGCTTCTAAGGTTTCGCTAACCGTCCCTATTTGGTTTGGCTTGATAATTGTTCCGTTACAAGCTTTTTTGCCCTCGGCTTTTTCCATTCTTTTCGGGTTCGTGCATAAGAGGTCATCTCCGATAATATTTATTTTTTTGCCTAACTTTTTGGTAATTTCCTGAAAACTCGTCCAATCTTCTTCTGAAAAAGGGTCTTCAAGAAAAATAATCGGGTAGTTTTTAACTAAATCTTGATAAAAGATTAAAAGACCATTTTTAGTAAAAACCGCTTTTTCTAATTGATATTTTTCATCATTATAAAACTGAGTAGCGGCGCAGTCCAATCCGATTTTCGTTCCCGGATAATTTTTTAAAGCCCGGTTGATTAAAGATAGAGCTTCCTGGGTGTGAGAAATAGGCGGGGCAAAACCCCCTTCATCGCCTATATTTATCGCCTGCCCGCCGAAAACCTTCCTTAAAATTTCCTTTAAATTATGATAAATTTCGCTGGCCGCCTGTAAATTTTCAGAAAAAGATTTTTTTTGCGGAATTATCATAAATTCTTGAATGCTTAAATCATTACCAGCATGCGCTCCGCCATTTATAATATTAAAACAGGCTTTCGGAAAATCCGTAGAGGCCCGTCCTCTACGGATTTTACTGAATTTACTGATATATTTATAGAGAGATAGCTTTTGGCTAGCTGCTCCGGCGCGGCAAACAGCGATTGAAACAGATAATATGGCATTTGCCCCTAATTTTGATTTATTTTCCGTGCCATCTAACTTAATCATTAACTCGTCAATTTCTTTTTGTTCAATTGGATTTTTTCCTTCAAGTTTCGGGCCAATAATTTTATTGACATTTTCAACCGCCCTTAATACCCCCTTGCCTAAATATCTTTTCCCACCATCTCTTATCTCAACAGATTCGTTTTCCCCTTTTGAAGCGCCGGAAGGAACCGAAGCAGTAAAAATTCCGTCATTTGTTCTTAATTCAACCTCAACAGTAGGATTTCCCCTGGAATCTAAAATTTCTTTTGCTTTTATTGATTTTATTTCAGAGTTTTTCATATTGAAAATTTATTCTTTAACCAACAGTCCCCTCTTCTCTGCCCCCTCCACATAGAGTTTCTTGATTTGGGCGGAACTTAGCCCCACCGCATATATTCGTACTTCATCAAGAGAACCATAAAGAGTGTTTCCGGTATTTATACCTCTCCCTATATATAAGTTAGCGGTGCTCGGCTTTATACTACCGATAGGATGATCGGAACAAATTTCTCTACCGTCAACAAATACTTTTCTATCTAACCCTGATGTCCATGTACCAACCAAATGATGCCATTTACTATCATAGAGAATACCACCGGAACAAAGCAGATACTCAGGATTAGTACCGCCAATAAACCAAAGAAAGAGGTAATTAGAATTGCCGTGAAAATCGTAAGTATTATTCTTACCTACTAACCCCCAGTTACCATCAGAAATTTTTATCCAACTCTCAATAGTTATAGCGTTATTAAAATTAAGAGTACTAGAATTCTGAACCTCTATAGTATTATTACTAGAAAAGTCAGCTTTTTGCCCAAGCTGTGGTATATCAGCGTTAGGTAAACGAGTAACATCAGAGTTATTTCTTCCATGATTATTATTTCCGGAACTGTCGCAGAAATCGTCGTAATCAGAACCTCCTCCAGCACAAGTATCGTCCCCTCCTTCTTCAAAACTCCATTCTCCCACCAACTCAGCTCCCAAGGCGTTTTTTATGCTTTGACTGAATTGAAGACCAGCGGCTATCCGAGCTTTTTCCCTGATTCCCTGCAAAGAAACCAAAACAATACTTACTAAAAGCCCGATAATAGCAATAACTACCAAAAGTTCAATTAGGGTAAATCCTCTACTTTTTTTCATAAAAAATGATTTAATTTAAGATTATATATTTATACAATAGCGAATCAAGGTTCTTGAGCGAAGCGAAGGGTTCTTATTTTTGTTTTTGAATATATCCATAAGCCGCTAAAGCTGCCTTTGCGCCTTCGCCGGTAGCGGTTACGATTTGTTTGAAACGACCAACATTTAAGTCCCCTGCCGCGAAAAGTCCCGGGGTTTTGGTCTGGCAAGTTTCAAATTCAACTTTTATTTCGTCTCTCTTGTTGAAATCAACTAATCCTTTAACAAACGATGTTGCCGGCTGGCTTCCAATCTCCACAAAGACACCATCAATCTTTAATTCTTTTTTCTTCTTGGTTTTTCTATCTTCGTAAATTATTGAATTGACAAAAGTTTGGCCATTGATTTCTTTCACAGCAACATTAGTTATTATTTCTGCTTTTCCACTTTTTTTTATAACTTTCTGATTTAATTCATCAGCCGCAACTTTTGGCATATATTCCAAAATATAAATCTTTTTAACATAATTCGCCAAAAATATAGCTGATTCAAAACCAGCGTTTCCTCCGCCAATTACTGCCACTGTTTTATCCGCGAATATCGGTCCGTCGCAGATAGAGCAATAGCTCACCCCCTTTCCGATAAATTCTTTTTCCCCGGGAACTTCTAACGGTCGGGGGTCGGCGCCGGAGGCCACAATTACCGTCTTTGATAAAAACTTTTCTTTCTTGGTGGTAAAAACTAAAAAATTCTCTCCTTTTTTTTCAACCTTGCCGACTTGAGCTGTTTTGATTTTGATATTTTTTGATTTTAAATGTTCCACAAATTTTTTAATCAATTCCGCCCCGAGAATCTCCTTAAAACCGGGATAATTATCAATAGTAACCGCTTTTCTAGTAATTTGGCCGCCAAAATTCTTGGTAATCAAAAGAGTATTTATTTTCTGTCTAGCGGCATAAATACCAGCCGTTATTCCGGCCGGCC
>CAYQNN010000020.1:0-8571 GCA_964418955.1 uncultured Candidatus Saccharibacteria bacterium
AAAAGAGGAGCAATTGAAAGAATATTGAAAAGAAGATTTCTTATCCAAATGGATATTGGAAACGGAAATTCCCAAAAAAAATTATTTGCCGAGCCCTTGATCTTAGAACTAATTCGCGGCGGCCATTTTCCAAATGATGCAATTAAAGAATCTAAAATAGAGGAAGTCCAAAGAGCAATCAATAAATACATTTTTATTCTTAGCCATCCCGTTTTTGAACAAAAAAAATCCCCGTACCAGAACAAGTTCGGTACGGGGCAGGCAAAACTTCAACTATATAGCTGGATATCCGAAATAGCCGCTTGTGAAATAGAAGAAATTCTTAGCCCTTCGTTGAAAGAAAGAGCCCTGATTATTTATATGTTCGAATCAATGAAAGAAAAAATTAAATTAAACGAAGGCATTATTAAAATAAAAAGCGTAAGCGAAAAAGAAAAAAATATCCAAGTTTATATTGCTGTCCAGCGAGCTCTTTTCAAATTAGACGCTCCAGTGATTAGTTACCAGCTTTTAAAATATTGGTACCCGGAATGGAGAAATCTTTCCGAGAATCAAGTCAAAGAATTAGCTAAAAACATTTATCTAATCCAAGACAATATAAAAAAAGAACTAAACAATCCTTTAGCTGATAAATTTTATCAAATTTGCGAAAAATACGATACGCCATATTTAATTTTAGGAGACATCATTTCTGCAGACCCAATGAGAATTGAAAGCAAAATTTCGGAGCCAGAAACCTTTGAATCACTGATTAGAAAGGCCTATAACAAACGGCTGAAAACATTAAAATCCCGATTAGGAAGAGCCGCTTTTTATTCTACCTTATCTATTTTTTTAACTAATATCATTTCCCTCTTAGCTGTTGAAATCCCTTTTACTAAATATGTAACCGGCAACTTTAATTTTCTTGCTATAGGAATAGACATATTAGGACCAACTTTCCTAATGGCTTTTCTGGTAGTAACCATTAAACCCCCAAAAAGAGAGAATCTTGAAAGAGTAGTAATGGAGGATATAAAAATAGCTTATAAGAGAGAAAAAAAAGATGTTTATGAAATAAAATCTTTTCCAAAAAGAGGTTTTATTATAAACGCCATAATTGACCTTCTCTATATTCTAATTTTCGGTTTATTTCTTGCCTTGATAATCTGGGGACTTTATAAAATAAATTTTCCTCCCCTTTCTTACATAATCTTTATTATCTTTCTCTCTCTAATTGCCTTTGCCGGAGCAAAAATCAAGGAGAGAGCTAAAGAATTACAAATTATAGAAGAGAAAGAAACGTTCCTTCGTTTTATTATTGACCCTTTTGCCATACCTGTGATACAATTAGGGAAATGGCTTACTGTCCGCTGGAAAAGATATAATATTATAGCTGCCTTCTTTTCCGCTTTAATCGATATGCCATTTATGGTTTTTATAGAATTTTTAGAGCAATGGAGATATTTTTTAAAAGAAAAAAAAGAAAAAATACATTAGCACTTTATTAATTTCTAATTTCTAATTTTTTCCCCATAAGGGATCTCCTAAAGGGAGATAATATCTAATTTTTATTAGATATTAAATTGATTGAAATTAGATAATAAATTATGCGCCAGACAATAAAATTTAGTCTAATCACATTACTGGTCAGCTTTGGACTGGGAATGGGTTCGGCTATTTTAGCTCAAGAAACCTCTACGACCGAGGATGTTATTCTTGATGAGGATGTTCAAGCTCAAGACTTAGAAATTACAGAGCCGAACATTCTGCCGGACAGTCCATTTTATTTCTTGAAAGAATGGGGACGGGGAATTCAATCTTTCTTTACCTTTGGCCAGCTTAAAAAATCGGCATTGGAAGTAAAATTTGCCAACGAAAGACTAATAGAACTGAAAAAGTTGTCGGAAGAAGGAAAAAATTCAAAGATATTAGAAAAGGCAACAGAAAAATATAGAATAGCATTAGAAAAGATTAACACTGCTACGGATGAAATAAAAGAAAACGCAGCTGAAAATGAAGAAGTTAATAAATTTTTAGATAAATTTACCAAACAACAGCTTTTACATGAAAAAATTCTTCAAAAACTAGAAAATCAAGTTCCGGAAGAAGTCCTTAAAAAAATAGAGGAAGCAAGAGAAACGCACCTGAAAAGGTTTGGCGAAATAATGGCAAAACTTGAAGACAAAAAAGATAAAATAGCCGAGAGATTAGAAAAAAGTTTTGAAGAGCAAGAAGGAAGTAAGTTTAAAAATTTTAAAAACTTAGAAGTTCTTAAAAACCTTGAAGAAAAAGTCCCGGAGGAAGCAAAGGAAGCAATTCAGAAAGCGGCGGAAAATGCCTTAAAAAGATTGCAGGGCGATTTGGAGAAAATGTCTTCCGAAGACCAGGAAAAATTTAAGGATTATATAGATAAAATTTCGGGGGATAAGGAAAAACAATTAGAAATCTTAGAAAATCTAAAACTTAAAACCGAAGATAAAACGCAGTTAAGGGGAAAAATAAATGCGGCGAAAGAAGGAATTTTAGAAAGAGTTCAGGAAAAAGCCCAAGAAAAAGCCCAAGAAGGAATATGTCCTACTATAACAAAACCTGATTCCAATTTTTGCCAAAACGGAAGAATTGTTATTGAAAGAAACGATAACGGCTGTATAATAAACTTTGGATGCGTAAAGGGCGCGGGATTCGAACCAGAGTCAAGTTTAGAAGCGAAATAATGGGTTAAGTTCAAGGAAGGACGACGAAGGAGTGTTAGAACCTAACACTTCGAGGAGGAGTGATGAACCTGCCTGCAACGCCTTCGGCGTAGCCGATGCGGGCAGGGAAATTGACCCATTATTTCGCTTCCCTTTGGGCGCGCGAATTGATTCTGATTCGAATCCCACGCCCTAATACCTAAAATGGAAACGAACAAAAGTTCAAATGGTCAATAGATAGAATAGCGAACCCAAAAAAACGGCCTTGAAAAAGGCCGTTTTTTTGTTTAGAATAAATAGATTGCGGGGTTTGAACCAAAGTCTTTATTATGAATTATTGGATTATTACATTCGGTTGCCAGATGAACAAATCAGACAGCGAAAGAATCGCTGCTGTTTTAGAAAATACTGGATATAAACCAGCTTCCGATATCAACAAAGCCAATTTAATGGTGGTTAATATGTGTTCGGTCAGACAATCAGCAGTAGATAGAGTTTATGGTCTTATTTCAAAATTTAAAAAACTCAAAACCCTGCCTGCCGACAGGCAGGTTAAAACAATTTTAACCGGTTGTATATTAAAAAAGGACAAAAGCAAGTTATCAAAACTATTTGACCTCGTATTAGATATTGAGTATCTGGCAAAATGGCCGAAAATATTAGATTCTAAAAATAAAAAAGCAATATCTGGCAAAGAATTAATAAAAGCGGCAAACTATCTTAAAATTCAGTCAAAATATTCTAATAAGTTTTCTGCCCTTGTTCCTATAATGACTGGCTGTAATAATTTTTGCTCTTATTGCGTTGTCCCCTATACCAGAGGAAGAGAAATTTCAAGGCCGGCAGAAGAAGTTATTTGTGAAATAAAAAAACTGATTAAAAAAGGTTATAAGGAAATCTGGCTTTTAGGACAAAATGTAAATAGTTACAAGGGCTCTTTTAAAACCAAACTGACTAATAATTCAAACGGTCGTATGAATTGCGAGTCAACGACCAAATTAAGTTTTCCTCAATTACTTAAAAAAATTAATGATATTCCGGGTAATTTTTGGATTAGATTTACTTCTTCTCATCCTAAGGATTTTTCAGGTGATTTAATTAACGCTATGGCAGATTGTGAAAAAGTTACCGAATACTTAAATCTGCCGGTTCAAGCGGGAGACAATAAAATTTTAAAACAAATGAACCGCCCTTATACTGTCGCCCAATATAAAAAATTGGTGAAAAAAATTAGAAAAAAAATTCCAAATATTGCCCTATCTACCGATATAATTGTTGGTTTCCCGGGAGAAACAAAAAAGCAGTTTGGAAATACAGTTAAATTATTCAAAGAAATTAAATATGATATGGCCTATATCAATAAGTTTTCTCCGCGGACAGGAACAAAGGCGGCAAAACTTAAAGACAATATTCTTCAAAAAGAAAAAGATGAAAGAAAAAAAATTCTAAATGAAATTTTAAAACAAACCGCCCTTAAAAATAATAAAAAATACGTTGGAAAAATCGTTGAAATATTAGTTAACAAAACCAAGAAAGGATTTTTGATTGGAAAGACACGAGAATATAAAACAGTTAAAGTTGAATCAAAAAAGAATCTTTTAGGTCAGTTTGCAAAAGTAAAAATTACCGACGCCCTACCATGGGGTTTAAAGGGAGAAATATAAGAACCATGCCTCGCTCTGCTCGGCAGAACCTTGATTCGCTAAGGTGTAAATATATAATCTTGAATTAAAAAAAGCCACTTTAATTAATTTTAAAGTGGCTCAAAGGATTGTTATCAAAAAGCTTCCATTAATGCCACATAAAGCCGACCAAAGAAGAAAGCAGATAAGCAGAGAAAAAGAATAAATAGAAACGCGCCAATTAAAAGAACAATTGATTCGTTACGCAAATGAAAAACGGTAGCGACAAAATTCCCGACAAAAAGACTAGCTAGAAAGGGCAAAGCAAGACAAAGAATACAAAAAGCATAAAATGATCCAAATAACACTGGACCAACAATAAAAGTTGCGCCTACCAGAAAAATTACCGCAATGCCCAGTTTTGTAAGAACACCACTCATTGGAACGCCTGCAAAGACGAGGAAAAAACCAAGACAAACGATAGCGATTATGAGAATCAGTAATTTCTTCATTTTTTATCTCCTTTCAGTTTTTAATGAACAAAATAAACTCTTTATTTTATTATAAGACCTTATAAAAAATATGTCAAGCAAATCAAAATTAATTGTTATTTTGGGGCCGACGGCATCCGGAAAAACCGAGTTTTCTATTAAGCTTGCCAAGAAATTCAGCGGCGAGGTTATTTCCGCTGATTCACGGCAAGTTTATAAAGGAATGGATATCGGAACTGGTAAAATAACCCCCGATACTAAAAATTCTTCAAATTTTAGTATGGGACAGGTAAAAAAGAAATACATTTTTACACACAAGGGAATCCCCCATTATTGTATTGATATAGCTTCTCCTAAAAGGAAATTTACGGTCGCTCAGTATCAAAAACTCGCTCTAAAAGCAATCAAGAAAATTCAAAAGAAAAATAAAATTCCTTTTTTGGTTGGAGGAACCGGTTTTTATATCCAGGCAGTAATTGACGGAATTTTAATCCCTAAAGTAAAACCCGATTGGAAATTGAGGAAAGAATTTGAAAAAAAGAGCGCTGAAGAACTTTTTAAAATATTGAAAAAGCTTGATAAAAAAAGGGCGAAATCAATTGATAAAAATAATAAAAGAAGATTAGTAAGGGCCCTTGAAATTGTTATTAAAACTAAAAAACCAGTTCCCTTGCTCAAAAAAAATAAACCTCAATTTGAAGTTTTAATATTAGGAATTAAAAAAAATCCTGATGAGCTTAAAAGATTAATCAGAAAAAGATTATTAAAAAGATTAAAACAAGGAATGGTAGCCGAGATTAAAAAATTAAGAAAATCGGGTTTGTCTTGGAAACGCCTTGAAGAATTCGGTTTAGAATATAGATTTGTCGCACAATATCTTCAGAAAAAGATTAACTATGAGGAAATGACAGAAAAAATCCAAAGAGAAAGCGAACATTATGCAAAAAGACAAATGACCTGGTTTAAAAGAGACAAGCAAATTAAATGGATTAGGAATTACAGTGAAGCTAAAAAACTTGCAAAAAATTTCCTTTTGTGTTAAATTTGCTTATAGTTCATTATTAACTGTTCATTAAAATTGAAAGGAGAAAGAAATGTCAGATTCAGACAGTACTGAAATAGAAAAAGGAACTGAAAACCAACGGGAAAATCCAACCCTTTCTCAAAGACTGGAAAAATTGGGCGAAACACCTATTAAAAGAAAACCTCTTCAATTAATCACACGGACTCTTTTATTGTCTGTCAGCGAAGAATTTTGTGTAATTTGTAAACTTCCCAGATTAAATCCTGATCCTACAGGTTTAACATGCAATAACCCTAAATGTCTTGTAGAATTAGGAAAGTTTTTTGTAGAAATAAAAGAAAAAATCGAGGAATTATCAAAAAGTTTAGGTTTAAAAATAGAAGAAGTTCCAGGATTTTTTAGTTTCCATGAACAAGGTCTAGATACAATCCGAGAGCAAGTTGATGCCATCGCATCAGAACTTAACACAATCGCTGAAACTCTTGGTTTTGATCAAGTAAACCGTCCAGATCGATTAACAGAACTATGTGAAATGATCAAGAATGAAGTTACAACTCTTCGAAAGAATATAGAACAATTGGAAAAAAAGCAAAAGACCGACTAACAGTAGCCGGTCTTTTTTATTTTATTCTACATAAGTTTTTTCAATAATTGCTGAACGGTGTCTGGCTTAGCCCGACCGCGAGTAGCTGCCATTACCTGCCCTACAAGAAATTGAAGGGCATTTTCTTTACCTTTTTTGTAATCCTCAACTGCCTTTTTATTTTTAGAGACAACACCTTTTATAATTTTTTCAATCTCTCCGCCATCGGTCATCTCGGTTAGGCCCTTCTCTTTGATAATATGTGATGGATCAGCCCCTGTTTTAAACATTTCTACTAAAACTGTTTTGGCAATCTTGCTTGATATTTTGCCTTTATAAATTAAAGTGACAAACTCGGCAAAGTTCTCAGGATTAATTAGAAAATCCTCTCTTGAAACCAAAGCTCCTCTAAGCAAACCCTGCAAATCGGTGATAATGTAGTTTGTAGCTAACTTAGTTAGTTTTAGAAACTCATCCTTTCCAACTTTCTCTTTTATTTCTATTTCTTTTACCCAGTTTCTTAATTCTGACACCACTTTCTCAAAATATTCACCGAGATCTTTATTCCCCGTAAAAAGCTCTACATTTTTTTTGTCTAAACTATATTCCTGAACCATCCTTGCCCGTCTTTCTTGAGGAAGTTCTGGAATTTCTGTTTTGATACTATCAATAAAATCTTTCGCTAAATAAAAGGTTGGTAAATCGGGCTCCGGGAAATATCTATAATCATGAGCTTCTTCTTTTTTTCGCTGGCTAACCGTTAATTCTTTGCTTCCGTCCCAACCTCGAGTTTCCTGAATTACTTTTTCTCCCTTATTTAAAACTTCACTCTGCCTTTTAATTTCATAATCAATTGATTTTTCTACTGCCCGAAAAGAATTCAGATTTTTAATTTCTACCTTAGTGCCCAGCTTCTGACTCTGAGTCAAGCTTATATTCACCTCCACCCTAAGCTCTCCTTTTTCCATATCAGCATCGGAAACCCCAAGATATCTTAAAATCAATTGAAATTCCTCGGCAAATTTTCTTGCCTCCTTGCCTGATTCTAAGTCCGGCTCGGTAACCATTTCCATTAGAGGGATACCAGCCCTGTTAAAATCAACTAAAGAATAATCTTTATTTTCGGGATGGATTAACCTGCCAGTATCTTCTTCAAGGTGGACTCTGGTTATACGAATTTTTTTATCCCCTATCTTCAGATAACCTTTTTCAGATAAAGGCATATCATATTGAGATATTTGATATCCCTTCGGCAAATCGGGATAAAAATAATTTTTTCTATCAAATTTAGATTTTTTAGGAATTTGACAATTTAGAGCTAACCCGGTTTTAATTACTTTTCTTATAGCTTCCTTATTAGCCGTCGGCAATGTTCCCGGATGCCCCATACAAATAGGACAAACATTGACATTTGGATGCTTTTCATTAGGGTCGTTCTTACAGGAACAAAACATCTTTGATTTTGTTTTTAATTCAGCGTGTACTTCCAGGCCTATGGTTGGCTTATATTTCATAAAATGAAAAGATTATAGAACTTGCGGAAACCCGGTCTCCGTAGGTTCTATTATACTAAAATGCGTAAAAAAAAGCTCCTACTTGGAGCTTTTTAGGATTGCGCTTTGGCCATCTTCGCTTATTTCAAAATCAGCAAAAATTACCGGCACTCTTTTTTGGACGTCTTTCAAAAAACTAATCATCACTCTTCTTATCTCCCAATGAGCGCCAGGAGCGCATCTTAGTTTAAAAATATGACGCCATTCTCTAAAATTAGCAGTGGCAACAATTTGGGCTTTTATGCCAATTGGCAGGGTCTGTCTCGCGTCTTGAGAAACCCAACCTGCTTCTCTTAAACCTCTATACATCTGTTCATTTAAATTCATCCATTCCTGGAATGAAACTTCAATTGCATGGCCGTCTGAAAGAACAAGTTTAACTAATTTTTCATCCGGGTTTTTATCGGGAGGGACTACAACTAAAAAATTACTTTCATCAACATATCTTGTTGACTCTTGGGTATAAGCAACCAACCTATGACGGACCAACTCATGAGTAAAACCGCGGCAAACATTATCAAACTCAACGGTCATACAGGAATGCTCTATCACCGATTCATGCCCTCTTTTTCTCAACATTTCTACAAATTTTTCTGCTGATTCGTCGGTAATTTTATCTCTGC
>CAYQNN010000021.1:0-8560 GCA_964418955.1 uncultured Candidatus Saccharibacteria bacterium
TTAGGATATAATAATACTTATTATTGGCGAGTAAGGGTAAAAGCGGCAACAGGAAATACAAGTTGGTCTATGTGGGAATATGGCCCGAGTTTTACGCCTCCTTCCCATCCTCTGCCTCACTGTAGCTTTACCCCCAACCCATCAAACCCTGCTGTTGAAGAAGAAGTT
This sequence comes from uncultured Candidatus Saccharibacteria bacterium, assembly GCA_964418955.1. Classification (GTDB taxonomy): domain Bacteria; phylum Patescibacteriota; class Minisyncoccia; order Minisyncoccales; family GWA2-38-27; genus CAYLWZ01. The sequence goes on from CAYQNN010000021.1 coordinate 169, forward strand.
GTCTTTGATGATAATTCAACATGTTATACGTTCACTGAATCATATCCCTGTGAAGATGACACTTATGGTTTGCTTTCTTCTTATAAATGGGATTTTGATTATCCGCCATCTAGTGTTGACGATAACGCAGAAGGAGATACCAATTATACATACACCGAAGCAAATGGTTATAACTCAGGACAAAATATTAATGTAATGCTTAGAGTAACAGATGACACAGGAACTTGTTCACACGACGCCTCCCTTATATTGGGAGCAGTAACCCCAATTTTGCCTCTTCCTCATTGGAGCGAAATCGCCCCGTTTTAAATACTTTTAGAATACCCAAATATTGTTTTTAAAATTTCAAGACCTCCGCCTTCGGCGGAGGTCTTGTTGAATTTTACTATATCAGATATATTAAACTATTATGTGGTTTAAAGTTTATGAAAAAAGGAAGAAATAAAAAAATAATTTATATAATTTTGGCTGTTTTTGTTTTAGCTGCCGGAATAACTGTTTATGAGTTTTTTTCTTTTGGAAAACAGCTTTCTTTTGTTGAACCAAATAACGAGCAAAAAGAATTTATCGGAAATACATTAATAATTCGCCATTTAGATAAAAAATTAATTAGCCGGAAAATTGAAGAAGGGAAAGAATATTTATTCAGAATGATAGACAAAAAAGAAAACGGAGCTCATAAATATTATTATGCCGTTGATGATACTTTTGAGAACAGACTGCACACCACCTATACGGTCACCCTTGCTTATACTCTTTTGAAACTTTATAACTTAAACGGCGATGATTCTCTTTTAAAACAGGCGTTAAAGTGCGGCGATTTTGTTCTTTTTATGCAAAACAAGGAAAAAGGAACTAAAGGATACGGCGCTTTTTATTATTCATATTTTTTAGATAGCAAAGAAAAAGAAAAAAGATTTGTGGTTGGCACAACTTCCAAAAGCATTTATACTTTGCTGAAATTATACGGCCTGAGCGGAGACAGAAAATATTTGGAATCCGCCGAAATAGCCGCTGATTGGTTAGTTACTATACAAGAGTCGGACGGGAGCATGAAGCCATATATAAGATATGACGCCGAAAAGAAAAAATGGGTTCATGGCGTAAAAGACTCAATTCTTTATGACGGGGAAGTCCTTTCCGCCCTTTCCAGGATTTACCTGATTACCGGGAACAAAAAACATTATCAGGCGGCTGAAAAAATTGCCCAACATTTTGCTCAAAAGTATGAAGAAGCGGGAAAAAGTTATATTGTAGGCGAAACTCGTTCAAAAAACCCGATTTCAAATTCCTGGGTAGTAATGTCTTATATAGATTTTTACAAAGCAAGCAGGGACGATTATTATAAAGAAGTGATATTTGATTTAAGCGATTTAATTTTAAAAAATCAAAAGAATGATGCCGATAATATTTTAGATTATGGCCAATTTAAGGGGGGTGGGAATGGTTGGATAATAGAAGTAATGGCAGAAACCTATAATTTCTGCAGAGCAGAAAACAGAGACGACTGCGATAAATACAAAAAAGGGATAGTGAGGGCGATAAGATGGCTTATTCAAAATACCTATTCAAAAGAAAACAGTTCTATGCTCAAAAATCCAGAAAGAGCAAATGGCGGCATTTATTGGAACGAAGAAAATAGATATGTCAGAACCGATTCGGTTGCCCATGCCTTAAACGGCTACATCGGGATAATAAATTATCTGGAAGACGGAGCATTAATTTCAATTCCAAAAAATCCTTGAAAGAAATTTTGAAATTAAAAAACAAAAAAACGGCCAAAATGGCCGTTTTTTTGTTTGTAACTAAGTTCAATTTTTAATTAATTTTTTTAGAGGGACAAAAGGAACGTTCTTAAATTCACGAATAAGTTTTTCAACGTTTTCCCTAAATGGCTCGCCGGTGCGATAGTTATAATAAAAAGGCACATATTTACTTTTCATTTTGATAAATTCCCAGGAATGAAAATATAAAACAGGGGTTATTTTTTTCTTTAATAGTTTTTTACAGCAAGCAATTGTCCTATTTATTCCGAATAATCTTATAAACATCCAACTAATGGGTAGTTTAAGGGGGCTAACGGAAAGAGGTATTTCTGTGATATTTCGGTTTTCAACTGGTTTAAAAATTTTAATTGGTTTGCCTAAATTATTATAGCATCCTGGCAGATATAACGGATGTAGTGAGCTGTCATATTCAAATCCTAAATTATCTAATATCTCAATTAGTTTCATTGAATACTGAAGTTGAGGAGCTCTAAATCCTTTGATATTTTCTTTAGTTATATTTTCAAGGATTTTTTTAGCTTTAATTATGTCTTCCTTGAGATTTAAGTTTTTATTGCCTCGATAGTAGTGATTGTATCCATGACAGGCTATTTCGCGCCCTTTATTTTTTATTAATTTAACTTGCTCGGGTTCTTTTTCAGCAAAATATCCGCTAACAAAAAAAGTTGCTTTGATATTATATTTGTCAAGCAAATTTAATAAGATTTCATTGCCCTCTTTGCTAAAAAAGGTATTTCCGTTTTCCTCAGCATTATTTCCTTCTAGCAAAGGACAATTCCATTGTTCGCAATCTATTGTTAAGGCAATCATATTATTTTTTATTTATTTTTGATAGCGCGTTTTAGTTTAAAAATAAATAAATTTTTGATTTTTTTTTGCTCGATTATTTGATAACTTTTTGATACTAATTTTTCTTTCATTGAAATTGACCAATAGGTATAAAAGTTGTTATTGGTTTCGGCAATGTTAAATTTTTGGGGCAGGCCATAAATATCGTTAGCATAGCTTTCTAACCATTTGGGGTTAAAAATAATCGGTTCATTATTATATTCCCCCGATTCAATGAAATATTTTTCCACTTGGTTCCATATATATCTGTCTGGTTTATTTAGGTAAACACTATAACCATGCAAAATAATAGGGATAATAATTAGACAATAAATAAGGATAAAAATTGGGATTAGTTCTTTTGATTTATTTTTCATCTTAGTATTAAAAACAGGTTTAAAATTATTGTGTAATTGATTAAGCAAAAAGAACTTATTATTTTTATTTTTAGATTCTTTATATTTACAATTATATAGTACAACAAACCAAACCAAGCAATGGAGGGGAGATACAAATACCTATCTAAGGTATAAATATTGCGAAAATTAGAGTAAATATAAATTGAAATTGATAAAGCTAACCAAATAGTGAGAAATAATAAGTTTTTATCTCTTAGTCCATAATAAATTAAAAGAGGGAGGGAGAACAAAATAAATGTCGCACTTATTATTTGAATATTAAAAGAAACAGGAACTATGGTAATTAGGTGGTTAATAAAATCAATAAATCGGTAAAACATATGAACTCCGAAGTTGAAGCCGCCCCAAGTATTTACTATGGCAGAACCCTTCATCTTTGCAGAGGTAATCAAAATTATTGGTAGAGATAAGCATAAATAAGGCAGGAGAACCAAATCTGTTTTGATAAATTTCAGTACTCTTTCCCTCTGTTTTATGAGGTAATAAGCAGTTAATATAGGAAAAGCAAATATAACATATTCTTTTGCGAATGTTCCCGGAAAGAAAGCTAATAATGACAAGATAAGAAAAAATCTCTTTTTGGTCTTGAAATATTTTATTGCTAAAGAAAAAGTAGATAAAATAAAAAATGTGGCTACTCCCGTTGTAATTGCTGCCGCAACCCAGCCTATTGTTTTAAAATTTAAATAATAAAGCGCAAAACTTTCGGCTGCTAAAAAAGAAAAAAATTTATTTTTAATAAAAAAGTTTAGAAGAAAAAAGATTATAACGGTGTTTATAATATGAATTGAGACGCAAAGGATATGGTAGGGCAATTGGTCTTTTCCATAATTTACTACCATATATCTCCAAACAAGGAGTTGGATAGGATTAAAATAAGTACTCGGGCCTAATCTTCCAGAGGCATATTTATAATTAAAAATTTTTCCTAATGTATCTCTTTCCTGTGCCTCATTATACCATTCTAAGTTGTCTCCCCCTTCCAATTTAATTTTAAAATGAGGTTGATAGAAATAGGCAATAGAAATAATTAAAACCGCCAATATTATAAAAATTTTTAAGATATTATTTCTTTTGAGTTGATTGTTCATTTTTAATTAGAGTATTTTTCGAAAATCTAAGTTTAGCGCAATCTATTATAGTGTGATAAATTATTTTAGCTGAACATTTTGATTTGCCAGCTATTCTTTGCCGCACGTTTATTGGGTATTTTTGCATAGTCACTCCTTGCATTTTAAAACCCAGCAAGGTTTCAATTTCAATCATCCCGTAGTCAAATCTAAAATTTATGCTTTCTAAGTATTTCCGGCTCATCAGTTTTAAAGAGTTGGCATCGTTTAGTTTAAAATTAAATAAAAGTGAAATGTAAGTATTATAAAAAAAAGACAACATTTTTCTTATTGGATTATAATATTTCGTTCTTGTCTTTGGTATCCCCATAACAAATTGAAAATTGTTTTTTAGAGCATAATTATACATATTTAAGAGCTCTCTTGGGTGATATTGAAGGTCGGCGTCAATGAAAGAAACATAATTTTTGGTAGCTCTTTCAAATCCTTTTCTTATCGCATAAGAATAACCCTTATTCTGGGGATAAAATATATATTTTATGCTTGGATTATTTTTCAGGAATTGAAGAATTATCTGATGAGAATTATCCGTACTTCCATCGTTTACAATGATAATTTCATGAGTGGTGTTTAAAAAGACATTATTTATCTGATTTAAGCAGTCAATAATACACTCTCCTTCATTATAAATTGGCACGATAATAGAAATACCCATAAATTAATTTTCTAAAAAGGCGTTAAAGAAAAAATGATTCCAGCTGTCGTTGGTAGTTGTTATGCTAAAAACGACATTTTCTAATTTCTTATTTAGAGGAATTTCAAAACTTTTCCAGCCTTTAGTTAGAGCAAATTTATCCCCGTATATTATTTCTCTGTTTGCCATAATCTTAAAAGTTAAGTCTGCTTTTAAATTCTTGGAGATTGCTAAATCATTAAGACCATAATAGCCGGTAATTTTCTTAACATATAAATTAATATTTTCGTATTTTAGAGATTTAACCTTATCGGTCAGGGGATGGAGCCAAATTGCTTCTTTGAATTCATTGTTGGCGATAGCATACGATTTGCCTACTGTATTCCAGATTCTCTTTTTTGAAATTAAATCTTTTTCACAATCCCATCGTTCAAAGATTTTTGAGTCCGGAAAAGGAGGTTTACTTTCGTTATGGGGCCAAATTGAATTATTTTGGTATATATTACAAGAATTGTTATCAATTGTTGCTTTAGCGTTTTTAAGCTCACGGTAAAAATAGTCATTTTCAGTTTTTTTATCAATAATTTCAGCGTCAAAACAAAAGTGCCTTTTCTTATCGTAATCAGTATAGACGACTAATTTTACTTCTGCTGATTTATTCTCATATTTACTGGTGTCAACTTCTGTTATAAGCCATCCTTTTTTGTCCGGCTGAACGATTCTTTTTACAAACTCGTTGCCAATATAGATATCCATATAAACAGGGCTTAAATTTCCGATTATCATATCATCAGAAATACCGGTTGTAAATTCTATACTTTTATTAAGTTTAATGTTCTCGTAGATAAGATTAATTTTTGTATTATTTCTTGGATGAGCAAGCAAACATATTTTTCCCTCTCCCCCAGAAGTTATCTTTTCTATGCGAATTCTTTGCCACTCTTTATCATAGCACTCAGAACCTATTGTCCCGTTTGAAAATTGGCAGATTTTTGATTTTCCGCCAGTTGTTATTTCTACTAAAGGATTGTTTGAAATTAGATATTTGTTATATCCGGAGGTTTTTCTTCGGCTAAGATGAATTAGAAGTATTGATTGGAAATTATCATATTCTTTAATATTATATTTATTATAGAGCTGATAAATTTTATTATAATTGCCGCTTGCTCTAATTAGCCAAATATCATCAGCAGATAGAATTGAGAGGTCATCAAGATTTAATAATTTTGGTATTGGTTTATCTAAATAATAATTCATTATAAACGGTCCAATACTAAATTTATATAGTAGTAATATTTGAGTATCATCTTTAATCTTTGTTTTTAAGAAAGAAGTAGCTCCTTTCCAGTCAGCAGGTTGGAAATTTTTTGCTGCCTGAATTGAAGAGAACATAGTTATAAACAATAAGACGATACCGAGCAGGATAATATAGAATTTTTTTGATCTGGGGAAAGTTGCCAGATAAAAGAGAGGGACAGTTGCGGTAAAATATCTAATTCTAACCGGAGTGCGGGAAGCCATAGTCATCAATGCTATCAAAACAAAGAAGACGGTTAAAGTTAGCCATAACTTTGTTATAAATATTTGCTTATTGTTTTTCTTTTGAAAGAACTGAAAGACGACAAAGAACAAAATAATCAAAACTGTAATTTTAGATAGGGCGTTATAGCCATTTAGATATCTAACCCCAGCAATAACGCTTAAAGATTCTTTTATAAAATCAAAACCCCTTGAGCTAATACCCCAATTCATATGAGTTGCCTGGACCTTAAATAGCTGATTTTCTACCTTATTGAGATAAAAATAAAGGGGTGAGGCAAGTACTATTAAGATGATAAGAAAAAAAATAAAAGGTTTATAGTTTATCTTTTTTAAAATAACATTGATTAGCAAATAAATTACTAGAGCATAGAGATAAATTAAAAAGATTAAATTTGAGTAGGTTCCAGCGATTACTGCCAGAATTAAAAACAGGAGATATCTTTTCTTGTGAGTAATTTTGAACTTTTCAAAAAAGTAAAGAGCCAGCAAGCAGCTCAAAATTAAAAAAGACCAATGTTTAAAAACATAGGCCGTGTCCACAAGTAATAATGGATTAAATAAATATAAACTGGTTATTAAATATTTGTTTAATTTATATATTTCGCAGAGTTTATATAAAACAAATGCCGATAAAAGAAAAATTAGGGTAGGAAGTATTCTCAGAACAATTTCTGATTTTCCGAAAAGAAAAGTATAACCTTTTACTATTAAAAACCAGAGAGGCAGTTGGTCGCCATAATTGTGGAAAATAATTTTATTAATGCTTTCTCCGGATAATCTTAAATAATCAAAATCTTGGTTGTCGTATGATTTATTGTAAAAAAGGCCAAAAGTTGTTAAGAGAAATATTAAAAAAATAATCAAAATGCCGTATTTTTTCAGGAAATTTTTAGTTGTTTCGATAATTTTAGCGGATAGTTTCATTTTTTTTATTTTTTTGCTTAAACCAATTCACGGTTATTTGAAGACCCTTGTCTAAAAAATATTTTGGTTTCCATTCAAGTTCTTTTTTCGCTTTTTGAAAATCAAGGCAACTTCTTTTTTGCTCCTTAATTGTGTTTAAGCTATAAATTTTTTTACAATTAAAATTAGTTAATTTTTTAATTTTTTTAAAGATAATATCGATATTAATTTCTTTCGCCGTACTAATGTTAAAAATGCCAACTTTATTTTTTTCCATTGCTAAAACGCCTGCTTCAATTGCATCTTCTACGTAAACAAAATCTCTTGTTTGTTTCCCGTCTCCGTTTATCATAGCTCTCCTGTTAGAAAGCATTTTATCTGTGAAGATTGCTATTACTCCTCCTTCACCCTTTGACATTTGACGGGGACCGTAGATATTTGCGTATCTTAAAGAAATGAAGGGTAAACCAAAGGTTTTATAATAATAGTTTAGATATTTTTCTGTTGATAGTTTAGCAATGCCGTAGGGCGAAAGAGGGTCGGCGAAATATTTTTCTGGGGTTGGAAAAATATTTGGTTTTTCGTAAATCGCGCCGCCGCTGGAGGCGAATATAAATTTTTTAATTCCAAACTCTCGGCAATTTTCTAATATATTTAAACTTCCCAAAATATTGACTTTGGCGTTTTGAATTGGATTCTTTATTGATTTTTCAATATCAATTTGAGCGGCGTAATGAAAAACTATATCTGGTTTTTCATTTCTAAAAATCTGAGAAATTTTGGGGCTACAAATATCAATTTTGTAAAACTTGGCCTTTTTATTTAAATTTTCTTTTTTTCCGGTAGATAAATTATCAATCACAACTACTTTATTGCCATTTTTTATTAATCTATCTACAAGATGAGAACCGATAAATCCAGCTCCGCCGGTAACAAGAAGTTTCATATTTGGTGTTTTTTAGTTATTGTTTTTTTAAGGATTAAAATTATTATTGCCGAAAAAATAGCGATAGCGGAAGATATTAGTAGGGTAAGAAAAGAAGTAAAAAATTTGGGAATTTTTTCTCCGACAATAGCTGTTTCTTTTTCAGCAAAATTAATCTGCGGAGGCCCGTCCTCCGCTGTTTTTTTCCCAACGAGAGAAGATTT